>DATBQJ010000189.1:0-5606 GCA_036560885.1 Methylocella sp. | reverse complement strand
GTGAAGCGGGCGCGCGTCTTGCCCGGCGCGTCGCGGGTCGCGCGGCCGATGATTTGGACGATTTCGGTCAAGGATGCGCGATAGCCGATCGTCAGCGCGTGTTCGCACCAAATCCAGTCAAAACCTTCCTTGGCCATGCCGAGCGCGAGAATAATATCGACGTGATCGCGATCATTCTTATGCGCCGGGTCTTTGAGCGCGGCGATCACCTTGCCGCGACGAGCGGCGTCGTCGTCCACGAGATCGGCGATTCTAAGCGTGCGCCCATCCGCCGTTTCGACGAGCTGAAAGCCGGTCGCGGGGTCGGCGCCGCGCCATTCCCCCAAAGCGCTGATGATGTCTTCGGCTTCCTTGATCTTGTCCTTGGTGCTTTCGCGCGCGTTGACGTTGGGGATATGCACTATCGTTTTTTGCCGGTCGTCGAGCACTTTCAAAATGTCTTCGACATAGGAGCCGGAATAGAAATAATAACCGATATCCAAGGCCTTCAGAAACTCATAGCCGTTCAGCTGCTCATAATAGGTGTAGGTGACGGTCTCGAATTTGACTTCATCCTCGGGCGAGAGAACCGCCACCGCGTCGCCGCGAAAGTAGGAGCCGGTCATCGCCACGAGATGCGCTTTGTCGCGCGCGACGAGCTGGCGGACCTGTTCGCCGAGCCTATTGTCGGGATTGGCCGAGACGTGGTGGAACTCATCGACCGCGATCAGACGGTCGTCGAAGGCCTCGGCGCCCAGTTCGTCGAAGGCGAAGCGGAAGGTCGCATGGGTGCAGACCAGCACGGGGTCGCCGCCGGCCAGAAAGCGCTTCACCGCCGCGACATTGGTTTTCGCGGCGCGGGTTTCGTCGGCGCCGGGGGCGTTGCAGAGGTTCCATTGCGGCTTCACCGCCCAATCCCAATAAAAGCCGAATTTCGATAGCGGCTCGTCGGCGAAACTGCCGCCGATCGAGCGCTCCGGCACGACGATGATGGCCTGTTTAATCCCCTGATTATGCAGCTTGTCGAGCGCGATGAACATCAGCGCGCGACTCTTGCCGGAGGCGGGCGGCGATTTTATCAGCAGATATTGCTCGCCGCGCTTGTCATAGGCGCGCTCTTGCATCGGCCGCATGCCCAGTTCATTGGCCTTGGTCGAAGCGCCGGAGCGGGCATAGGTCATTGAGACGGAAGGAACGGAACTTGTCATGTTTCAAACTCTTGAGAGGCTTTGATGCCGGCCAAAATGACGTCATTCACCTTGTCCTTACGACAAAGGAAAAATTCATTGCCAAGCGAACGACCGCCATTCTCTTGCGCAGCCGCGTGCATGGCGCTCTCGCCAGCAATTGCATGGGCGGAGGAGGGAACGGGCAGATGCCCGAATGCCTCCGTGGATGAAAAAATCTTCCAACGGAAGGCGCTGCCTCGGGGATAGGAGGCGTTCAATGCCTCGCAGCGCGTCGAAGGATTCCCTGAGAAGCCCGGCTTGATAATTGTAAAATCTACGGCGGACACGTCATTCAAGAAAATCGCCGCTTTGCCCTGCATTTCGAGAACGTATAGGTGCTTTGGTCCCTCAGCCGGTTCCACATCGTAGCTTCTCTGGGACACAGGCCCGGGTCGACTTGGCCGCAGCACATCTTCAAAGAGTCCCCGGCTGTGTTCTTTCCGAGTTGCCTCGCCATAAACAGTCGTCTCTTCGACTGTTATCTTCAGTAGTTTGCGCGCTTCTTCAGCTGTCAGTCTGTCGCCCTGGGAGCCGAGGAACGTTGCGCGGCTCTTCCCGGATTCGGCGAAATAGGTCGTTGGCGCAAATTCTTTGATCGTAGGACGGTGGCTGGGAGCGATCCTCCAAGCCCGCACCGCTTGGACGGCAAATGGGAAATCGGCGGCCTCCTTCGCCGCCTCCATGCCGGTCGCCGCGCCGTGAGGGTCGGTGAAGTCACGGCCAGCTCCGCACACGTGCGAGCACTGTATGACGCCAACCAACTTCCCGCTTTCGGCCGGGTCGGCGTGCGATGTGGCCCAAATGGCAACGAGAACGCCGGGCTGCGTTTCCCGCAAGAACCGGTCGAGGTGCGGCTGCGTTGAAAACCCCACGAAACCCAACCGCTCCGGCTCGAACGCTCGGAAGGCTTTCAGCCAGACATTAGGGGGAGAAGCCTCGATGGCTTCGAGAGGTGTCATCATGGGGAGGCCTTACCGCGCTTGCTTTGTCTCTTTGAGCTGGATTCGCTGCCGTTCTTGAGAGTCATTTTTGTGTAAAGCTCGAAAAGCTTTTCCAGCCGCTCGGTGTCGTTCTTGAAACGGCGGCCGATATAGATGCGCTCCAACACTTCGTCGTTGCGCTCATGCGCCGCGCGCACCAGCGGAAATTCGCCGTCCATGCGATCGGGGTCGTACATGTCGGCGATGGTGGCGGGAAAATAGTTTTCGCGCGCGAGCAGGATGTTTTCGGCGCAAGCCATCAGATCGGCCTTGTTTTTTTCGGTCAGGGTCGGAACGGGGAAGGTGTTCCAGCCGAGGGTGTTGGAGTAGGAGAAATCGGTGCGCAGTCGAACGCAAACCGTGCCAATCCACACCCAATGCAGGCGTGAGGCGATCAGCGCCATGTTCCACAGGGGAGCACCAAACAAAGCATAGTTCTTATTACTAAGTATGGTCCCCTTTTCAACAACACCGCACGGCAAATATGCTCGGTTCTCCGAGCTTATCCCTGGGATAACAATCATTTCCTCATTTCCGGTTTGCCGAATTTCAACAAACCGATTGGGCGTTTGAGCCGCTTCCAAAGTAGGCACCTTTGGGCTTTGGCTGCGCATTGCAGTTACGGCGTTCAATCGACGATCAATTTCGTCAATGCTTCTTGCCTCCTTGATTTTCTCATCGGAAATCCAAAGGCAATAACGCTGAATACCCTGAATGAATTCAGACGCCCCTGGAAAAGGGCGAACAAAACATTCAGCATCAGCCCACCTATTTACCAGTTGTTCACGCTCCGCAAAATCTAATATTAGATTCCCGCCATCGGCCGGCTTGTTACCCCAAGTCATCGTCGCACGTTCATCTGGAGGAACGGCGGCCTTGTTGACGATTATGTTCGGACCCGGAACCAGATAAGCATTGATGTTCTTAACCTCATTTACTCTTGAAGAGCCGTCATCTGAAGTGGAAAAGAGCAGCTGTTGCTGCCCGGTGTGTCGAGAGATTCCTATGATCACTACGGTGACGCCTGCGTTCGCGCTCGCAAGATTTGCCCATTTGAATGACGTGTGGGCAAAGGTGATCTCGTGTCCTGTCTCAAAAATCAGGGGCCACAAAATTGGCACCTGCTGGCCCTGACAGATAGAATTGGTCGACACAAAGGCCGCGACCGCGCTGGTCTTGGTGCCGTAATCCGCCGCCTTTATGAACCATCCGGCCACGTAATCGAGCGACTTCCAACTCTTCGTGCGTCCGTCAAAAATCGCTTTCAGGTCAGACTTATGTTCATCAGTCTGCCAAGTGCTGCCCTTATACGGCGGATTCCCGCAAATATACGTCTCCCCGCCCGCATTCTCGAAATCAATCCGTGCCTGTTCCAGCGGCGTATGAAACAAATCATCGGCGGCGAGCTTCACTCCAGTCCCCGTCGGCGGGCAGACGCTCAGCCAATCGAGCCGCAGCGCATTGCCGCAGGTGATCCAGTTCTCGGCGTTCAGCGGCAAAAATTCGGCGAGCGCTTCCTTCTGGCCGCGATAGAGCACGTCGCATTGATATTCGGCGATGATCAGCGCCAGCCGCGCGATCTCCGCCGGAAAATCGCGCAATTCAATGCCGCGAAAATTGGTCAGCGGAATGTCCGTGCGCCGCTCCGGCTCACCGCGCCGCCTATTGATCTCGACTTCGATCGCCCGCATTTCCTTATAGGCGATGACCAGAAAATTGCCGGAGCCGCAGGCCGGATCAAACACCCGGATTTTCGCCATGCGGCTCCGCAGATTGAGCAGCTTGCGCGAATTATCCTCCGCCTCCGCCAGTTGCCTCCGCAAATCATCGAGAAACAGCGGGTTCAGAACTTTGAGGATATTCGGCACGCTGGTGTAATGCATGCCGAGCGCGCCCCGCTCGTCATCCTCCGCCACGGCCTGAATCATCGAGCCGAAAATATCGGGATTGATCTTCTTCCAATCGAGCGAGCCGATATGGATGAGATAGGACCGCGCCGCCTTGCTAAAGCGCGGCGTATCCGTCGAGCCGGAAAACAGCCCGCCGTTGACGTAAGGGAACTGGTCAGACCAGCGCGGGAGCTTGGCCGCGACGCGATCGGCCATCCTCATATTCATCGCGCGGAAAATGGCGCCGATCACCTCATGCGTGTTGGAGGAATCGCGCGCGCTCATTTGGTCGACGGCCGCCGTGAACAGCCCCTCGCCGTTGAAAATGTCCGTCTTCTCCGCGAAGAAACAGAAGATCAGCCGCGCCATGAAATGGTTCATGTCGTGGCGCCGCCCCGCGCTGGCCCACTCCGGATTGTCCTTCAACAGCTCGACATAGAGCCGGTTCAGGCGGCCGGTCGCGCGAATGTCGAAGGCATTCTCGCGGATTTGCGCAACGGTCGTAATGCCCGCGAGCGGCAGAAAGAACCCGAAATGATTGGGCAGGTCCGCATAGGGACAGGCGACGGTCGCGCCTTCCTCTGACGAGAGGTCTTCGGCCTCGATGGTCTCGCCGTCGGTCGCCAGGACGAATTTGATCTTGTTGCGCGGGTTTCGCGTCGCCGGACTCGCCTTCAGCGCGCCAAGCGTGCGCGTGACCTCGCCCGCCGCACAAACGGCGAGATGAATATTGCTGCGCTGGAGAACGCCGCCGGGCACGTCCGAACCGTTCGAGGCGCCGCTTCTCAGCTTGGCGATCGTCGTCGGCTTGTTGCCGAAGGCTTCGAGAAACGCATAGGGAAACGTCTTCGGATCAAAGGGCTCCGAAGCAAGTTTCGATACGGCTTCCTCGATTTCGACGGCGTTCATTTTTCGCTGTTACCTGCCCGGCGTGAAGGGTCCAAAAGGCGAATCTTCTCCCATCCGCTTGGCACGTCATAGCGCGGTTCCCGCCGTCGCCGCCAGCGTCATGCGGATGGATGGCCCGCCCGCTTGGCACTTTGAACGAAGGCTTCGAGGGCGGCGATGTCCAATCCCCCGGGCAGGCTTTCTTGCCGTGGCATGCTAAGCGACCGCATGATTCTCGCCTGCCGATGCGCCGGCAAAGTTCCGTAGCTCTCGCGCGTCGTCCAGACGCTTTCGTGGCCGAAATTCTGCGAATAGGCCTTTTCCTCTTCCCTCGTGAGATTCAGCGAATCTCCGTGGAGCGCGAGCGTTTTTCGAAAGGAATGCGGGTTGGCATAGGGTAGACCAGCCATCGCGAAGGACGCGCGGAATATCTGCCGTATGGGCGCCGCGCCGCTCCAAGGCGTCCGAGACAAGCCTTCGGCGACAAAGCCACGGTCCGAGCCGCGCCCGATCTGCGTCGACGGAAACAGCGGATCATCCGGCCCGAAGCCGAGTTCGCCCTTTAGCATGGCGATGTAATCCGCGACGATGGCCACGGGCTCCGGCCCGACCGGGAAAAACGTGGAAACGAAGGTTTTTCG
>DATBQJ010000188.1:0-5934 GCA_036560885.1 Methylocella sp. | reverse complement strand
CGCGGGATGTGCGCGCCGCCGAACGCGAAGCCGCGCGGCTGGCCAATGAAGCCCGCTCGGCGGAAGACCAAGCGGCGCGCGAAATCTTCCAGAAATTACCCACCGCCATTTTCGGCGCGCGGATCAGGGCGATGCGGCTGATTTCCGGGCTCCCCTTGTCAGGGAGCGCGATCTCTGAATCCATGCAAGCATGGATCGCGTGTTGCGGAGTGGATTATCGAGTTGACAAACTCCAGCTTATTGACCGCCATGGGCGAGAGGACGAAAGGATATAGATCGGGTTGCCCCATGGATCTGTTCAAACAATTCGCGGCGAATGAAACCGCGATCCACACCTCGACAAGTTGGCTTATTTCGTTTGGCTCGTAGGGGTCGAAAGCCACCCTTACGTGACCCGCTTGACGATTGCTTATGCGTATTCCCACCGAGAGCGCGGTGTCCAGCGTATCGACGATGTGCAAATAGTGAGCGAAGGTCTCCGCGAAATCCTCCCAAGGATGAGACGCGGCATATTCGCTCACGAAATGGTCGTTCCAATCGGGCGGCGCGCCCTGTGCATAATATTTTTGAAGCGCCGGGCCGTAATCGATGCGCTCATCGCCGAAAATCTCTCTATACGCATCAAGTTTTCCCACATCCCTCACCAGTCGATCCCAATAATAATGTCCCGATTCATGGCGAAAATGACCGAGCAAAGTGCGATATGGCTCCCGCAAAAGCGTCCGGGTTTTTTCCCTGGCGGCGTCGTCCGCCTCCGAAATCGCGAGCGTGATTAAGCCGTTGTCGTGGCCGGTCTTCACCGCGCCGCCGTCTGGCGCGGTGTCGCCGAGAAAGTCGAACATCAGCGGTTCCCTATCCGCGCTGTTAGGCGTCGGCAACGGCATTCGCAGGCGCAAAAGCGAGTAGATCAGCCGCTTCTTCGCGTGCTCTAGTTTGGACCAGCGCGATTGATTGACCGGATCCGAAAGATTCGGGATCATGCGGTTGTGGAGGCAAGCCCGGCAATAAATCGTCTCGCCGGGGTCAGCCACCAACCAGTTGCAACTGTCTAGCTCCCAGTTGGCGCAAAAACGACATTCTCTTTGCTCCGATCCCAGAGTCCGCCAGTTAGCACCCTGTCGCTCGACGGCGCTCATCTCTAACGCGTCAGGAAGAAATCCGAGCATGAGCCCGCATTGCACGCATTTAGCGTTTTCGAATAGCACCGTGTTGCCACAGTTCTGGCATCTGAAAAGTTTCATGGCGTTGCGCTCACGCTGTCTGGGGGTCTTGCCGCAAGAGAATGGTTGCGACGTTCTCGACGACAAGGACGGCTCCTCTGTGTTCGTGGTTTCGCATCGCATCATGCCTCCATGGTTTCGAGCGGATTGAGCGCGTCTTCGCCAGGCGGGTGCCGAACTCTCCCTCCATGGGAGACGCGCGAACGCCGGAAATGACAGCGTCTCGTCGCGTATTTTTTGAATCGGAATATAAAATTTTGTGAGATCAGGCCGCACGTGGCTTCTCGCCGCCGCCGACCGCCGGGCGAGAAATCCGCGAGGGTCATTCGGTCATGGTCTCGATTTGCACCGGAGCAACGCCGGCGGTAATGAAGTCAAGCTTGCGCGCCGCCTGCTTCGCGCTCGGAACCTTCGAGCGCTTCCCGAGCGGACTTCGCCGCAGCTTTGACCTTGCCGCTACGAACTAACGTCTTTTCTTCCTCCTTGAAGCGTTGCGCCGACGCCTTGTAGCCTTCACCCTGATTCTTTTGTTGGTTTGTGTCGGTGTCACGATTTCTATGTCCGGTCATGAGGTTCCTGCTCGATATCCGAGAGAACGGTTGACCGAAGTGGCCCCCGAATTGTTCCGGCACCCATTCGTCTTTGCAGGGTGCGTCCCGGCCTTCGCGCAAGCGTCCCGCGCCATGAAGCGTTGGGGCAAGAAGCGTAAGTTTGGATGCCGGACGGAACATTCTTCGCGCTAGGCTGTCTTCCTTGTTGTGGCGTTGAAGTCGCCGCCATCCGTCGTCGGTTATCCGGATCTCGCGATCCGCCCGGGGGAGTTGGGGTTCGACGTTTGCGCGAATCCGACGCGCATCGCTGATGAGTTCAATCGATACTCCTCCGGCAACCAAGGAGAGAAAAATGGGTAGCACGACCGATAAGGCCAAGGGAGTCGCGAACGAGGCCATCGGCAACGTCAAACAGGGTGTCGGTAAAGCCGTGGGCTCCGACAAGCTGGAGGCCGAAGGCCTCGCGCAAGAAGCCAAGGGCGCCGCCCAGAAGGCGACCGGCGACGCTAAGGCCGCCGTGAAGGAGGGCGCCGATAAGCTCGCGGGCGCCGTCAAGAAAAACCTGTAAAGGCGTGAACGACAGGGGGGCTACGCGACGCGTCGCCTCTTTCGTTCGGCCTTTCCGCGCGAGGGGTTTGCGCCACTCCTTGCTCGCCTCCTCGTGCTTAACTTCCTTGCCAGTATGACGCTGGCGATCGGGCAATGTTCCGTCCGCATGGGGCTGCGGTCGGGAAAGGTTTTGAACGTGAGATAAGCGATCATACGGCTTGCAACACCCTGGCTATCGATTCCCCTAAACACGCGCCGGCATGCCTATGTGTGAATAGCGCTCACGCGAAGCTGCCCTTCCCGTCGCAGCACCCGCACGGACACCTCCCCGTCGTGTCGACGAATGGCGAGATCGAGGCTTGAATTTCCAAGAGGAAGATGACGGACGATCACTTCGTCAAGAAATGACGGGAGCCGCGGATTTATCAGCCGGATTTCGTTCCGCGCGGGATAGAAGCTGAGCCCAAGCGACGCCTGAAGCAGCGCGAAAGGTGGCCGCGGCCCAAGCCTGCGGCGCGCAAGCGACAGGATACAGGGTCGGACCACGCCCACGCCGGCGCTGGAACCCGCAAAACAACTCCGGCAGGCGGTTGATGTCCATGTAAGTCGCCGCGTCGAACATGCCCTTGAACACGCGCTCGATCGAACGCTGCAAACCATAGCGTGCGAAGCCAAGGGCAATTATCGCGTTGTCATGTGGCCACACGGAGCCGTTGTGGTAGGACATGGGATTGTAGCGCCGCTCTTCTTGCGACACGGTCCGAATTCCCCACCCGGAAAAAAAGCCTGGGCGCATAAGGCATTCGGCCACTGAGGACGCGCGCGCGCGTGCGGCGATGCCCGCAAAAAGAACCTGCCCCGAATTCGAGGTGCGGATTTTGCATTGTTTCTTCGCTCCATCGAGCGCAAGCGCATAGGTACCTATTTCCGGACACCAGAAGGCTTCCTCAAAACGGACAGCGAGCTCGGTCGCTTGCCTATCGAGCGCATCAGCGCGGGCATGATTTCCCAAGCGTTGCGCTGCGCGCGCGGCGAGTTGCTTGGCCATGAAGACATAGCCCTGCACTTCCGCGAGCGCGATCGGTCCCTTCGCCAATTGCCCATCGGCGTGGAACACGGCGTCGTGGGAGTCCTTCCAACCCTGATTGGCGAGCCCCTGATCGGTTTGACGATGATATTCAACAAACCCGTCGCAATCGGCGTCGCCTGGTCCATCGATCCACGCCAGGGCGGCTTCAATTTCTGGCCATAATTCCAAGATCGTATCGCTGTCGCCCGTGCGCTCGAAATAGAGCCCGGCGAGCATGACAAAAAGCGGCGTCGAATCCACGCTTCCATAATATAATTCGAACGGCACCTCGCGCAGGAAGGCCATTTCGCCCGACCGCACCTCGTGCAGGATTTTGCCCGGCTCCGCGTCGCTAATCGGATCGAAGCTCTTTGACTGATATGCCGCGAGCCGCTTCAGCACCCCGCGAGCAATGCTGGGATCACACCACAGCATCTGAATTGCGGTGATAATGCCGTCTCGGCCAAAGGTCGTCGAATACCACGGTATCCCAGCACAAGGATAAGATCCCTGCGCGGTTTCCGTTATCAGCATCCGCAAATCAGCCATCGAGCGGCATAAGATTCGGTTGAACAGTTCGTTAGAGGTTTCCAAAGTGGCCGTCTTTGCGCCCATGTCCTTCGTTGCGCGAGCCGCCGAAACCAGTCCCCTTAAGAAGGGAACAGGCGGCGTTCGTCCCGAGCCATCGCAATGGACGATGGCAAATAGCGAATACCGCTCACCGGGCGCCAAGTCGATTGCGTACGACGCAACGCTGGAGGTCAGCTCTTTGGGCGGAGGATCGAATATCAGCGCGCTGGAACGCGTGCGACCATCGAGCCCCTCAATAGCTCAACACGACATTTTTCTCATCAATCACGCGAGCAGTGGCCACTCCACGACGCTCGCGTCGGATGCCCCGCACTTCGAAAATGTCGGCAAAGTCACAGCCGAAGGCGAACGACAGTCGCAACGCGACAGTCTCGTCGCCATGATTTTGAACGCCAAACCGCTGATAGGCGGTTCCTCGCCATAAGAACAAAGTCCGTACGATGTGTAAAACATCTTTATGCAAAACAAGCTTGTTCTCGAAGAAGATGTCAGGGTTCGTCAAATCGACGGTGAAGACTGAATTGTCATCACGCACATTTGAGCCAAGCAGCAGTAGTTGCGTCCCATTGAGCAGGAATTCAAAGCGCGAAAGGTATCGCGTATCGGCGTTAAAGATTCCATCGGAGCCGCCCGCGCTGGCTCCGATGTCGCCATGACTGTCAACCACGGCAAAGGTGTCGTCATGTTTCAAATTGCGCCTTAGACGCGTCGGGCCAGTGGCGGGAATGTAAAAATCGGCTTCCGGCTTAGGATCAATTGAGTCGGTAGCCGATAACGACCCTCCCTCTTTCAATGCGCAGCCCCCGCTGAGCTTAATCTTCTTGGTGAGGCGGCGTCGCTTTCTCCACCACGAACGACCGAAAGAACCGGCATCAACAAAGAACGATATAAGCTCACATAATTCTGCGCCATTAAGGCGGCCGAAAAGCGTTCCTCGAAACGCCGGCGAATGGCGCGGCGGTCAAGCCCCAAAACCCGAGGCAGAGCGGCGGCGGCCTGATCCAGGCCGTCGACGATCACGCCGGTGACGCCATCATCGATAATTTCGGGAACGGAGCCGCGCCGGAACGCGAGGACTGGGGCGCCGCAAGCCATCGCCTCGATCATGGCCAGGCCGAAAGGTTCAGGCCAGTCGATGGGAAAAAGAAGGGCAAGCGCCTCGCCAAGAAATTGGGTCTTTTGCCGTTCGTTGATCTCGCCGATGAATTCGACCCCCGGGCCACTCAGCAATGGAGCGACGCATTCACGAAAATAGGCTTCGTCAACTTTATCGACCTTTGCCGCGATCTTGAGAGGGATTCCCATGGTGCGTGCAATCTGAATAGCTCGTTCGGGGCCTTAACCGTGCCGCACCCCAGCGCCGAGGGAAGCCAAAGCACGCGGCGGACAAATTAAAATGACCGGGAAACTGGTCCGTGGTCAAGGGAATGGTGCGGGGGAGACGCCTAACGCGGCGGGATGTTCCCTGGCCGCCTTTGGATTCCACGCCGCGGTCGCGACTTCAACAATGCGCTGCGCCTTCCTTTGGAGGCGGAGCGCGCGCTTTGAAAGATGTCGCTCTTCGTCATGCGCCATGGCGTCGTCACAGCCGGGGGCCGCGGCCACGTGCGCCCTTGAGTCGGCCGCCGCCGCTCGCCAATTTCGCGCGAAAGGCGCCTTTTTCCAGTTTTGCATGGGCGTCCCAGCGAGCGCGACGGGGACTTTCTTTTTGGGCGCTAGTACCCGGAATCATTGGTCAGCGAAACATGGCTTGAGGCGTTTTTGGTGGACTTGGCTTTTTGTCCAGACGAATGGCCTGGCGGTTTCGTTGTAATCGGCGATGAACGCCTCGATGTGGGCAATGAGTTCTGGAACACTTTGGAACGAGGCGCCGTCGAGCGATTTTCCCGAGAGGATCGAGAACCAGATTTCAACTTGATTGAGCCAGGAGGCGTGCGTCGGCGTGAAGTGGAAA
>DATBQJ010000187.1:0-9537 GCA_036560885.1 Methylocella sp. | reverse complement strand
AATCGGCGCCATCGCCGGTTCGATCCACAAGATCGGCGCGCTGGTGCAAGGCTTACCCGCCTGCAATGGCTGGACGTTCTGGCATTTTTTCCGCGAGGGAAAATATCAGCCAATCGACGCTCTGCGGTCATTAGCGAGGGCCAGCTTGCACCCCTTGGTGTGAGCTGAATTTGCTCCTTCTCAAGAAGCCCTGCCCTTGTGGTTCGCGCCGCTTCCGCGCGAGCAAACCTGCGGCAGTGATCGAGGTAAGCGCTTTGTGGATCGAAATCAGCTCGACAACGTTTAACCAACGCCAGGATGGTGCGTCGTGAGCCGCCGTGCGCGCCTTTGCAATTTGCGGGACGCAAAATACACAACCAAACCAAACCAAAGGTAATCACAACCTCGTTCACAAAGCTGTCGTCAACAGCGTGTGGTGGAAGTTAGGGCATGACGGAGCGGGAATTATCGAGGAATTAGAGTATACAAAAAGCTGATCAATAGATATTCTAAGAAATATAAATAAATACCGAAATTGTTAAAACTTAGCGATCACACTTCTATTATGCATAGATTTTGTATGGCTACGATTCAGCTCAGAAAAAACGATCATCAGAATGAATTACGTACACAATTAATTGTTCATCTGCTGAAAGCTGAACGGAACTATTTTGATACGGCGCGAGTTAACGAAATATCCAGCTACGTTGACTGGCCATAGCGATCGAATCCATCGAAAGCTATTGTGTGCACGTCCCACCCTGGGCGGCGTTATTTTTTGGAGAATATATCATGGACAAGGATCGGGTCGCCGGATCGGCGCAGGAGATCAAAGGCAAAATCAAGGAGGTCGCCGGCAAGGTGCTTGGCGATGCCAAACTTGAATCCGAGGGCAAGGCAGACCAGGCGGCAGGAAAGGTTCAGAATGCTGTCGGCGGCGTCAAAGACACGCTCAAGGGAGAATAACCGCTAAGGCGGGTTCTCATTGCCGAGAACTCCGTGCTTCGCACTGTTGCCGGCACGTACCGGCAAGGGTGCGGGCACCTTGCCAAGGCGCGTGATCGACGGCGGGTCATCGGCTATCTCCCGCGCTTCCAAATGCGACGGGATTTAGCTCACGGACGGCCGGAACCTATCAACTGAAACTTCAAGGACTGGAACTACAAGGAAGGTGTGACATGGGTACAATTCTGATTGTCGTCTTGCTGATTCTGCTGCTCGGAGGCGGTGGTTACTACGGTCACAGCATGTATGGCGGGGCCGGCCTTGGCGGCGTTCTTGGCCTAGTATTGACTATCGCCGTCGTGGTCTGGTTGGTTGGCGGCTTGCGTCTCGGCTGATCGGCCCCTGGTCGGGGTATCCTTTATGAGACCCCGGCAATTGGGCTCGCCATGGTGGTGATAAAGAGGCTCGGATTGAGTCGGCATCTTCATCGATCGACCGCCGGGGATGGTGAAGGCCAGCTCGAATTATAGGACGGCCTGGACGGTGTTGGCACGTCAGCGAGTTTTATCTTTCAATAGAGCCAGATTGCCGTCGATTGGGAAATTAATGGCCTGCCGATAGATCCAAAAGGACGTCGAAATCGGTTATACTCATCCAAGGTAACAATGCCTCTTAGGCTTTTCAACAGCGAGGACTTACGGTAGGCTCGCGCAGATTGCCACTACATTGACGGGAGGTCGCCGTGCTCACACTCGTAATTGGAATCCTGATTATCGTAGTCGTCGGTGCGATCTTGTTTTGGGTCATCGATAGATTTTGTCCCGACGCACGGCTAGCGCAGCTTCTCAAGCTGCTAGTGGTGCTGGTTTGTTTGGCGGCAATCGTGAACCGATTGCTTCCGCTACTTGGATATCCGTCTGTGCTGTAGCAGACATTTGTGTGCAGCCATGGCATTGATCATGGTTATCATATCCCCGGTCATCTGGCCGTGAATGAACCTTTCAAGGACATTGAAGATGCGCGGGCGCTCGCGCAGGCCATCGTGGACACGGTGCGCGAACCCCTGCTCGTGCTTGACGGCGACCTCCGCGTGCTCGCCGGCAGCCGCTCCTACTATCTGACGTTCCAGGTTAACCGCGAGGACGTCCTGGGACGGCCGCTCTACGCGCTCGGCGACGGACAGTGGCACATTCCAGCTCTTCGCACGTCTCTGGAGAAAATCATCCCGGAGCGCGCTTCCATGGACGCATTCGAGGTCGAGCATGAGTTTCCCAAGATTGGCCGCCGCATCATGCTCCTGAACGCCCGCAAGGTGTTCTACGCGGATCATTCTCACACGACCGTTCTTCTTGCTTTCGAGGATATCACCGGGCGGCGAGCCATCGAACGCGAGAAGGAAGAAATGTTGCAGCAGGCGGAGAAGTTGCTGCGGCAGAAGGACGTGCTGCTCCGGGAGCTGGAGCACCGTGTCGCCAATAGCCTTCAGATCATCGCCAGCATCTTGATGCTGAAGGCGCGCACCGTGACCTCGGAGGAAACCCGCCAGCATCTGCAGGACGCGCATCAACGCGTTTTGGCGCTAGCAGCCGTGCAGGGACACCTTCACGCGTCCGAGCGGCACGACCTGATTGAAGTCGGTCCTTACTTGTCGAGGCTATGCGAAAGCCTTGCGGCCTCGATGATCCGTGACCGCCGGCCGATCTCGCTGCAGGTTCTGGTCAATGGCGGATCGGTCGAGTCCGCCAAGGCCGTTAGCCTCGGCCTGATCGTCACCGAACTCGTGATCAACGCTCTGAAACACGCTTTTCCCGACGACAAACAAGACAGTCAGGTCGTCGTCAGCTATCATATCGACGGACCCAGCTGGAAGCTTGCCGTGTCCGACAATGGGACCGGCAAGCCGGATGCTGGCACCACTCCGGCGAAGGGCGGCCTGGGCACAACCCTCGTCAAGGCGCTCGCGCAGGACCTCGATGCAATGGTCGAAGTCATCAGCGGCCCAGGGGGCGTGAACGTGTCGCTCACGCACGCGGCCCTCATCTCGCGACAAACTCAATGAACTTTAGCACCGGGTCAAAATCAACCGCTGCGCAGGGCCGCGCATTCCAACCGCAAAAAATACCAACTTTCCGCGCGATCTTACTCGTCCGAAGGCGGCCGGATGTATGAGGCCCTTGAGAATTCAGCCTCGTCAATCGTACCAAAATGCTTCACGTGAAACGTTTTGGTACGATTGCAAATCCGAAACGCGCACAGCTTCGATCACCTTGCGCATGACGCTGGGAAACGCTTCCTTGTCGAGGCCGCGATCGGGCACGAAACGGTAGCCCGCCGGCGCGTGCCGCGTGCTTGCAACTTCGGCGACGTAAATGTCGAGCCGCAAAGCGAAATGGGTGAACACATGCGAGACACTCTTTTCGAGCTTCCGGTAAGATGCGTCAATCGGCGCCTGGCTTACCGCTGAGGCCGCGTCGAACTGAGTCTTCCACGCGGTTCCGGGTATTTCCGTCATGCCGCCGAGGAGCCCGTTGGGCGGCCTGGTGCGGACGAGAACCGCGCCGTCCCGGCGGCGCACGAAAAAGGCGGCGCCCTGGCGCAGCGGCTTCTCCCGCCGCGGCACCTTGCGCGGCATGCTTTCGGGGCAACCCGAGGCATAACCGCGGCAAAATTTTAGCAGAGGACAAATGCCGCAAGACGGGCGTTTTGGCGCGCAGATCGTGGCGCCAAGGTCCATCATCGCCTGTGCAAAATCGCCGGGCCGCTCGGCCGGCACCATGGCGGCGGCATTGGCCTTGATTTCGGCCTTTGCCGCCGGCAGCGGCGTCGCGATCGCATAGAGGCGCGCCAGCACTCGCTCGGCATTGGCGTCGATGGCCACCGCGGGGCGCCCGTAAGCGATCGCCGCAATGGCCGCCGCGGTATAGGGGCCAATGCCCGGAAGCTCCCGCAATCCCGCTTCGGTGTCCGGAAATTTGCCCTTGAGCGGTCCAGCGACAATTTTGGCGCACGCATAAAGGTTTCGCGCGCGGGAGTAGTAGCCAAGGCCGGCCCAGGCCCGCATCACTTCCTCATTGCTGGCTTGCGCCAAAAGACGAACGCTCGGCCACCGTAATAAAAACGCCGCGAAATACGGCTTTACGGCCGCGACCGTCGTCTGTTGCAGCATGATTTCGGAAAGCCAAACCTTGTAAGGATCGGCGGGCTCGCCCGGCAAGGCGCGCCACGGCAGATCGCGGCGCTGGCGGTCATACCAGGCAAGAAGCGCGGCGGCGGCGGCGCCCGCGTCAGAGCTCGTTATGAAGGCCATGGATGCGCCTCGTTTGACCGCTCCTCATAACTTAACTGCGAGCGAAGGGGCCGGAAGATGGGCGCTTGCAAGCACCGAATTTTCGCGTGGCGCGGCGGCCCAGTCAGAGTATAAGGGACTATGCGGAATCGTGTCAGAAAAATCCCTTGGTCCCGGCCGCTCGCCGACCTTGTTCAAACCGCGATCGATCCGGTTCTGCGGCGGCAAGGTTTTGGTCATTCCGGTCTCGTCTTGTATTGGGACGACATTGTCGGCGAGAGGCTTGCCGCAATGTCGCAACCGGTCAAAGTTCAGTGGCCGGCGCGCCAACACGGCCACGCGGCGGAAAACGGCTTTGCCCCGGCGACGCTCATTGTGCGCGTCGATACGGGATTTGCTTTAGAGTTGCAGCATCTTGCTCCCATCGTGATCGAGCGCGTCAACGCCCACTTCGGCTGGCGTTGCGTCTCGCGCCTCCTGTTGAAGCAAGGTCCGGTTGCCGCGCGCCCCCTCTCCAGGCATGCGCCCCGCCCGCCGGACAATGCCGCCGAGACGGCGGCGGCAACGATCGCCGGTGGGGTCGCGGACGAACCGTTGCGGCTGGCCCTGACGCGGCTCGGCGCGCGTGTTCTTGCCGGGCCGTAGGCAAGATGCGTTCGCTTGCCGGAAAGAATGCCATGGGACGGGAGGCGCGCACCTAAACGCGCCAAACCAATAATTGTCTTGCGTTCCAACCTTGTAATCAGGCAAATCTGCGCGCAATTGCCGATGGAGCATAAAATCATGCATTCGCTTAAATCTGGCCAGGCTGCCTTACGCTATCGCCGTGGCATGCTCAAGATAGCGGCAGCCGCCGGTATGACAGCCGCGGGTTTTTTCGCGCTGCCCGGAGGTCCAGCGACCGTAGTTCTGGCGCAAGACGCGGGGGTGGCGGTGGATGAGCTGATGGCCGGCGAGGCGCTGCCGGACGTCGCACTTGGAGCAAGCACAGCGCCGGTGACGATTGTCGAATATGCCTCGATGACCTGCGCACATTGCGCGGCCTTTTACGCCACCACCTTTCCGGAAATAAAAAGCAAATATATCGACACCGGCAAGGTCCGTTTCATTTTGCGCGAATTCCCCCTAGACCCCTTGGCGGCGGCGGGTTTTATGTTGGCGCGCTGCGCCGGCGACGACAAACGAAATGCAATCGTCGAACTTCTCTTCGCCCAACAGAAAAACTGGGCCTTTACGGACAAGCCCCTCGAAGCCCTGGCCGCTCTCCTAAAGCAGACTGGAATGAGCCAAAATAGTTTCGAGGCTTGTCTCAAAAAACAAGACCTCTATGAAAACGTCTACAAGGTGCATGATCGCGCGGCGGAGAAATTCGGAATCAATTCCACGCCGACCTTCTTCATCAACGGCAAGAAGGAGACCGGCGAGTTGACGCCGGATGGACTTGCAAAATTGCTCGATCCCCTCCTGAAAGGCTAATCGCGAGCCGTCAAAACATGTCGAGCGAAATGCGCGCTTCGTCCGACATCCGTCCCTGGTCCCACGGCGGATCGAACACGATAGTAACATTGACGTCGAGAACCCCTGGCACCGCACCGACCGCTGTCTCGATCGATCGGGTGAGTTCGCCCGCTACCGGGCAGCCTGGCGCGGTCAAGGTCATATCGATCTTGATCAGGCGATCCTCGCCAATCTCCACTTTGTAGATCAGGCCAAGCTCGTAAATATCGCAGGGAATTTCGGGGTCGAACACCGTCTTCAAAGCGGCAACGATGTCGTTGGTTAGACGCGCGCGCTCGCTTTCTGGCACCGATCCGTCGAACAGCCATTGCGGCTCGTTCGGCGTGGATTCGGGGCCTTCAAAGATTTCTTGTGCTTCCAGGGATTGGACTTCCGCCACGTCTGGCTCCTCGTTGCTCAAGCAAATAGGCCTTCAGCTTTGATCAATGCGTCAGCGAGTTTGTCGACTTCCTCGAAGGTATTATAGAGCGCGAAGGAAGCGCGGCAGGTCGACGTCACGCCGAAGCGTGAAAGAAGCGGCTGCGCGCAATGCGTTCCAGCGCGTACCGCGACACCGCATCGATCGAGCACGGCACCGACATCATGCGCATGGGCGCCATTCATGTTGAAGGATATGATGGCGCCCTTGCCTTTCGCGTGGCCGAAGACCCGCAGCGAATTGATCCGCGACAAGCGCTCATGCGCGTAATTGCTCAACGCCATTTCATGCGCATGAATGCGCACGCGGCCGATCTTGCGCACATAGTTCACGGCGGCACCGAGCCCGATCGCCTGCACGATCGGCGGCGTGCCGGCTTCGAAGCGATACGGCGGCTCGTTATAGGTCACGTGATCCATGGTAACTTCCTCGATCATCTCGCCGCCGCCGAGGAAAGGTGGCAATTTCTCAAGCCATTCCATCTTGCCATAAAGCACGCCGATGCCGGTCGGCCCATAGAGCTTATGGCCGGTTAAGCAATAAAAGTCGGCATCGAGATCGGCAACATCGACGTCGAGATGGACCGCGCCCTGCGAACCATCGATCAATACAGGTATCCCGCGCTCATGCGCGATCCTGACGATCTCCTTGACCGGAGTTACCGTGCCGAGCACGTTCGACAAATGGGTCAGGGCGACGATCTTGGTTTTCGCCGTCAATGCCTTTTCGAACGCATCGAGCAGAAAATTTCCTTCGTCGTCGATGTCCACCCATTTCAGGACGGCGCCTCTGCGCTCGCGCAAAAAGTGCCAGGGCACGATGTTTGCGTGGTGTTCCATGATCGAAAGGACGATCTCGTCGCCTTCCTTGATGTAGGCTTCGCCGAAAGAGGCCGCGACCAGATTGATTGCCTCGGTTGCCGATTTCGTGAAGATAATCTCGGCTACGGACCCGGCGTTGAGGAAAGCGCGCAAGCTTTCGCGCGCGGTCTCATAAGCATCGGTCGCGGCGTTGGCAAGATAATGCAGGCCGCGATGAACGTTGGCATATTCATGATAAGTCGCCTGCAGCATCCGCTCGACGACTTCCCTTGGCTTTTGCGCCGAAGCGGCGTTGTCGAGATAGACAAGCGGATTGCCATAGACTTTGGTCGAGAGAATCGGAAAATCCTCGCGGAGAGAGGCTATTTCGAGCGGCACGTCCACCCCGGTATGCTTGTTCATGCGTTGCTCCAAATTGGCGACCCGCGCCACCACGTCCATTTGCCCTAGGCAATGACGGCGCTCGGCGCCGCCGTGGGCAGATGCCGCGCGACAAGCCAAACACTCACCTCGCGACGAAAAGCCTTGATCAACCCTTCATGCCCGATCCCATCGATCAATTCTCCCGCGAAGGCTTCCAGTAAAAGCGCCTCGGCCTGCGCGAAAGGCAATCCTCTGGTCCGAAGATAGAACAGCTGGTCGAGGTCCAAGCCGCCGCATGTCGCGCCGTGCCCGCAGACGACGTCGTCGGCAAAAATTTCAAGCTCCGGCTTGTTGTTCATCGCGGCCATACCGGACAATAGCAATGCCTTGCAGAGCATCTTGCCATCGGTCTTTTGCGCTCCCTGCGCGACATGGATCTTGCCCTGGAACACGCCAGTTGCTTCCTCGTCGAGAATATATTTGAAAGTCTCGCGGCTCACGCAGCCTGGCGCTATGTGCTCGACAAGCAAGGTCGTATCGGCATGTTCGCGCCCCTGAAGAAGCGACACGCCGCTGAGCGAGGATTCTGCCTCGGCGCCCTCGAACCGGACAAACATCTGCCGCCGCAAAAGGCCGATGCCTGCGACGAGCGCGAAACTGTCGAACCTTGCCTTGGCGCCGATCCGAACCATTACGCTTTCGAGCCGCACGCCGCCCAGAGCAGGTCCCGTCACCATCGCCGTGTGAGCGAGCTTCGCCCCATTGTCGAGGGAGATGATGAGACAGGCGTTGGCTTGGGCCGCTGGAGCCGTTCGGGCATGGTTTGCGGTATATATCGACTCGACAAGGCGCAGCGATGCGCCAGCCCCGATTATGAGAGCCGAGCGGGAGAAATGCGCGGCAGGCACAGGCGAAGCCGTGACGTGAATGAGGTGGACCGGCTCGGCGATTACGGACCGCGGTGCCACCTCGATCACGACGCCGTCTTGCATCAAAGCCGCGTTCAAGGAAACGATCGAATCCTGCGCGCCAAGATCTTGCGAAGCCAATAGCGCGATCAAATCGGACCGCCCTTCGGTCAATACCGAGGCGAGCGAGCGCAGCTTTAGCCCTTCGGGCAAAGCACCGGATAATTCCGGCACGAAGAAGCCGTCGGCCAAAACGATACGCGGCCCCGGCAAGGCGGCAGCGGCCAATTCCTTGCGCAGCACATCGATTGTTGCGGGGCCGGGGGCCGAGGCAAGCGGCAAGGCATCGCGCAAGAGCGTGCGCAAATCGGTATAATGCCATGCCTCGATGCGCCGGTGCGGTAGCCCCGAGGCATTGAATGCTCTAAACGACGCTTCCCGCCATTTGGCCACGTCCGTGGTGCCGGGCAACCCGGCCTTGGACGCGTCGAAGGCGCGGGCCAGAAAGATTTCGGCGGGCGTTCTCGCCGGTATGATGTCAGCGTTCATTTCCATTATCATCTACGCGATGGCCGGTTCGGCGACATAATCGCGGTATCCGCTTTTTTCCAGTTCGACCGCCAATTCCTTGCCGCCGCTGCGGACGATTCGGCCCTGCGCCATCACATGCACGGTGTCTGGCACCACGTGATCGAGGACACGCTGGTAATGAGTAATGATGAGGAAACCGCGGCTTGGCGATCGCAGCGCGTTGACGCCATCGGCGACCACCCGCAAGGCGTCGATGTCGAGGCCAGAATCGGTTTCATCGAGTATTGCGAAAGCAGGCTCGAGGAGCGCCATCTGAAGAATATCCATGCGCTTCTTCTCGCCGCCGGAAAAACCAACGTTGAGCGCGCGCTTGAGCATGTCTTGCGTTATTCCGAGCTTTTTGGCGGCCGCTTTGACGCGTTTCATAAGCTCCGGGGTCGAGAGCTCTTCTTGGCCGCGCTGCTTGCGCTGGGCGTTCAAAGCCGCCTTGAGAAAGGTCAGGGTTGCGACACCGGGAATTTCGATTGGATATTGGAACGCGAGGAAAAGCCCCTTGGCGGCTCGGGCATCCGGCTCGAGGTTTAAAATATTCTCGCCGTTCAGCAATATCTCGCCAGTCTCTACCGTGTAGTCCTTACGGCCAGCGATGACATAGGACAAGGTCGACTTGCCGCTCCCGTTCGGCCCCATGAGCGCAGCAACCTCTCCATCCCGGACCGTGAGATCGAGACCATCCAGGATTTTGCGTCCGCCGATGGAAACATTGAG
>DATBQJ010000186.1:0-3389 GCA_036560885.1 Methylocella sp. | reverse complement strand
CACAAAAGCCGGCATTCCAAAGAGCCGCCTGGTCTTCGCGATCAATCACGTTCTGACCGACGCCGAGGAAATTGCCGCGCGGGAGTATCTCACCGAGGCGGGGTATGAGGTTTTAAAGGGCTATTTGCCATCGAAAACCTCATATCGCGACGCCCAAAACCATGGGCGCTCCGTGACTGAAACCCGTTACGACGCCCTGAACAGCAAGGCGGATGGCCTAATTCAGTCGCTGATCAATCTGGTGGGATGAAATGGCCGACCTCTCCAAACTTATGAAAAAACGCCTTGGAGCACCGCCAGCTCTAGACGACACAGCCGACCTTTTGAAAGCTCCGGAAGTTGCGCCACTCGCACCGGCGCCCCCCGCCGTTCATCGGCGAGCGGAGGACGGACGCAGCGCCCGACGTACGGGGCGAACGCTGCAATTCGCGACGCGGGTAAGCGAGGAGTTCGACGCTCGTTTTCGTAAGGTAGCCAAACGCGACGGGCTTTTGCTGGCGCAGCTCTTAGAAAAGGCCTTAGATGCCTATGAAAGCAGATAGCTGCTATCTAGCAGCTATAAATTCCGATCGAGGGTCGTTGTGTGTGCACGGCGCGCAGTAATGGCCATAATCTGTCTATTTTTGCGAAGTGAGGAGGTTCGCTAGGTCGTTCCGAAATTGCTTCCAGAACCCTTTCAAATTGGTCAGCCCGGTCTTGAATTGATACGAGCCGCCGGGAGCGAACAGCGGCAGGGTTATTTGACGGAACCGGTTTCGACTGGCCTCTGCTTCCGCGTATTCAGGCGAGAGGCAGATTATTTTCTCGCGGCCGTCCGCAAAGCGCGTGATTGCGCCGACGTTTTCGAGAAACGCGAGGCAAGGCGAAAAATCTTGTGATCGGATGCCCAGTTCGTCGCCGATTTCTTTGCCCGTGCGGCTGCAAAGGTCCAATTGCGGGCCAATCGAATACCAGCGGATTTGCTGCAAGACAGCGAGCGCCATCGCCACTTGAGCGCGCGTAGCGCCCGAGTTTCTCAACCGATCTACGATTTCCGCATGGAAGTCTTTTGTGCTCACGGGGTCACGATACCACATATGGCGCGCTCACGCCTTGCTATGTTCACTCCCCGGGAGTGATTAATTGCTGGCCCACGGCGAATCGGTATAATCTGTGCCGATTCTAACAGAGGAGAGCCCTCAAAAACACAAAACCCGCCTTGGAGGCGGGCCGGTGTCCCCGGCAAACCGGGGGAATTCGATGTGTGTTGCAACCACGAATTTCCCTGAATTCAAACCTCAAGTCAAGCGGAAACATTGTTTCCGCTAATGAGGGTGTTTGCGCTGGTAATTGGCCTCTTTCGGGCGGGTTGAGCGATCAACTCGAACGGGAAAGCTATGACCGCATTGGACTTATTGACCGCGATTGGCGGGACGAAATCCCTCTCCACCCTCGACGGGCTTGCCCGGGCCATTTGGACCGACTGGGGGGCTGGGCGGCTCAGCGACGAGCAGGCGAGCGCGCTGGCGGAGACGCTGGAGGGGCGCAAACGGGAGGTGCGCGGGGTCGACACCGTGGCGAACCGGGTGCCGCATGTAGCGGCGCTGGCCAAAGGGCAGGGCCGCTTGAGCCACTTCCCGCCCAAGCGGAAGGTGGCGCGCTCACCGAACCGACGGGCGTCGATCGAGCGACGCCGGACGCTGGCGGCGTCCGGGCCGATGCCGCCGCAGCTCGCCAGCCAGTTCACAACCGGCGAGCTGGCGGCGTTGCGGATCGTTGCCGACGCCGTGCGGGACCGGCGTGCCTGCATCCTGACCATGGGGGAGATCGCGGCGCGGGCTGGAGTGTGCGTCACCACGGCGAGGAACGCGCTGCGGACGGCCGCGCGCGAGGGGCTCGTCACCATCGAGGAGCGTCGGCGCGACAAGCGGCCGAACCTCGCCAATGTGGTGCGGGTGGTGTCGCGGGAGTGGAAGACGTGGATCGAGCGCGGCCCGAAACGGAAGGCGCAAGGAGGCGCTGTCACGGCCGAGGGGGGAGGGTGCAAAAAAACAGGGGCCACGGGTAAAGATTCTTTCAGAATCTTACGCGGAGACCGCGTTTCACGCGGTCAACATTCTCAAAATGCCCTTCGCAAGACGCCAAACGGCGTCTTGCCGCGGACATAAGCATTACGCGGCTTCGCCGCGAAGAGGCTTTTCAATGAAAAGAGCGCGGCGAGGTTCGGTAAAACGAACAGCGGGGAGGAAGCTTGACCGGCGGCTAGAGGGGATCGATCGTCGGCAATTTTTCTTCGAAGGTCGAAGGATTATTAACAACTGATGTAGAGTATTATTGCATCGTATGTGTTTCCGCATATGATCCGATCATGTTGATTTTGACATGAGGAGTGAGGAAATGACTAGCGATCTCGTCGAAGCCCGCGCGGACAACCGCGCTGTTAAACTCTCGCTTCCGCTGGCGCAAAATATCCATGACGCGTTGAAGCAGGACGCCGCGCGAAACCAGAGAGAGGTCACGGAGCATATTCAGCGCATCCTTGCGGAATACGCTATCGACAAGAAGCTGATTCCCCAGGAGGACGCCGCCCGCCTTCAGCTGATGTGGCGTTTGGTCGAGCGCGCTGTCGAAGCCGCGCAGCGAATTTGCCGGGACGGCGGCTTTAGTCCCGCCATTACCCTGAACGCGATCCGCGCCTGCATGGAAAAGCCGGACTGGGTCGCTGGCTATCGGGAGTTCGTGCAGGACGACATCTACAAGAACGGCAATCCGCTGAAGGGCGTGATCAACCGCGAGATCGGTTTCCGGATTCGAGCCGGAATTGGCGGCAAGGTTGTCAAAACCGCCGATGGAAAAGCCGCGACCGCGAAAGTGCTCGGTGAAATCATCCAAAGCTACACCCCTATGGATGCATTCGATCCAAAGGCGGTCCAGGCCTGAACGAATTCCATCACGATCGGCGAGGACGCTTTTTCGCTCTGCGCCGCTTTCCACCATTCGAGGGAAAATTCCATGACCGGGCATATATGGGAACTGGTTACCGACGCTGACTATTTTCGCGGCGTCATGGGCAATATGGTGACGTCTGGGCTTGGACCAAAGCAGGAGGTTACGGTTCGTTTTGGACTCGAAGGGAAGGGCGTTTCCCCGAACTATCAACTTCAGTCCGCCGATGGGCGCATTCGCCGATTTCATGGACTAGGGCACGCGGAATTCCGCGATGACCATGATCAAAGTTTTGACCACCATCGCATCTCAGCCGAGACATTTGCTTATGAAGACATCAAGCAAATGCTGGCCGATCGCTTAGCGCGATCAAAATAACGCAACCGAAGATGCCCCGTCAAAGGATTGAACCGCGTGTTGACGATCGTCGTTGGCGATATTCATGGAAGGGCCGAGAAGCTTCA
>DATBQJ010000185.1:0-3375 GCA_036560885.1 Methylocella sp. | reverse complement strand
CCGATCAACCCTGCGCAGAGCAGAGGTGCGAGCCCCACATCGCCGCCAGCCTCGCCAAGTGGGAATGCGTAGCGCGCATCGGCGATCGCCGCCGTCGCGAAGCCACCGTCGCGCGTGTAGCCGGTGAAGAGCGGCTGATCGCACAGATTTTCCTGGCCGCCCATGCAATAAGGGCAGACGCGGCAGGTGTGGCCGAGCCAGGGGATTCCCACACGCTCTCCGAGCGTCATCCCTTGGACGCCGGCCCCGATTGCCTCGATCCGGCCAACGATCTCGTGGCCAGGGATAATCGGCACCTTTGGGTGGGGGAGCTCGCCATCGACAACATGTAGATCCGTGCGGCAGACGCCGCAGGCAGCGACCTTTACGCGAATCTCGCCCGGCCCGGGTTGGCGATCGACGAGATCCGTCCATTCAAGGGCGCTCCCAAGCTTTTTTAGTGCCATAGCTTGCACGGCATTCTCCGTTTCTTTGAAAACCCCACGGTCAACGTGACACGCGCGTTCAGGCTGAGATGGGCTTCAGTCATCGAGCTCGGGATAGTGACGAAATATCCCTTGCTCGTTGAATGCAATGCGGCGATCGCTTTCGAGATAGGCGCGAATGCGCGGACGTTGCGCGATTGCTTGATGCAGAGCCACCACCCGAGGAACCTCTCTGAGAATTCGCCGCATTCTTCGCGGAAAAGCATAGACGAGGCCTTCGACGATTTGGAACAGCGACAAGTCGGCATAAGTCAAGGCGTTCCCGACGAGTTGGCCCGCGCTTGCTGGATTGCGCGCCAGAATGCGCTCGAACCAGTCCAGGAATTTGGGAATTCGCTCTCCACGGAATGACTTTGCCCGGCGCAGCGCTTCCGGTTTTTGGTCCTCGTAATAGAGATCGCCGCGCAATGGATGATGCGTGTCGTGGGCCTCTCCGACGAGATCGGCGATGGTGAGCTGGATCTGGTGGACCCAAAGCCGCTTTGCCACGTCTTTCGGAGCGAGGTCATGGCGGTCGCCAAGATAAAGCAAGATGGCGGAGGTCTGGCCAATCAGGACATCTCGGTCTTTCAGGAACGGCGGCGCGAACGGCGGATGGGGGATGTCGTTTCGCTCGAGATAAGCCATGAGAGCCTCCTCGCCGCCGCCCTCTTTTTCCGGCATGCGGGCGACGTCGATGTAATCCGCGCCTGCCTCTTCCAATGCCAGCCGGACGAACTCGCCGCGCCCCTGAATGCTGGGCCAGTAGTAGAATTCATAGGCCATCTGCAAACTCCATATGTGGCCGCAAACTCTTCTCTATATGTTTATACGGTGAGTTGACGTCACGGCCTGCCAGGATATGCACTGTTCCGCATCAGCTGTTCGCCGGCATCGAAGTATACTCCAGCCGTCGGGGACTTTATTCCGCCCTCGGGTATATCGATCTCGGACCTGCAGCGCGCCAAGCCGCTTAGTCCGGCGTGGTCGCACGGCCTCTTAAATACCCGGCCCTCGGTCCCTATCTTTGGGCATGGACGAAAAAATTCATGGGTCCCGCGGTTTCTCCTTTTCTTTCCTGCTGGACGGAGCGGACGCGGAGTTGGGCGAGGGCGCGTCTGCCATTTCCCGCACGGACACACCTGAAGATCCCTCTTCCGAAGATCACCCGCGTGGCGACACCACGCTCCTCGACGCCTATTCGAACGCCGTGACAAAGGTCGTGGAGCGGGTGGGGCCAAGCGTCGTGCGGCTCGATATTCGCCACGGCGGCCGTGGCCTAGCTGGATCAGGCTCCGGCGTCATCCTATCGCCTGACGGGCTCGTTCTCACGAATAGTCATGTCGTGCAAGGTGCCAAGCGCGCCGGGGTGACGTTGCTCGATGGACGCAGTCTGTCCGGCCGTGTCCTTGGCGATGATCCCGACACCGATCTTGCCCTTATCCGGATCGACGAAGACGCGACGCTTCCGCCGGCCAAGCTCGGCAATTCGAAGAGACTGAAGCCGGGCGAGATCGCCATTGCGATCGGCAATCCCTTCGGTTTCGATGCCAGCGTCACGGCGGGAGTGATATCGGCTCTCGGCCGTTCGTTGCGGTCGAAAAACGGCCGTATGATCGACGATGTGATTCAGACCGATGCGGCGCTCAATCCTGGCAATTCGGGCGGCCCGCTCGTCTCGTCGGCCGGCGAAGTGATTGGCATCAACACCGCGATCATCGGCGGCGCACAGGGAATTTGTTTCGCCGTCGCTTCCAATACGGCGAGTTTCGTGCTCGGCGAACTTGTCGCGCATGGAAGGGTTCGCCGCGCTTATCTCGGCATCGGCGCTGGCACGGTTCCAGTGCCGCGCAGGATCGGGCTGCGCCTCGGCCTCGCGCAAAGGATGGGTGCCGTGGTTAGCGCGGTCGAAGCGGGAAGCCCGGCAGATCATGCGGGCCTTCTCACCGGCGATATTGTGCTCGCTGTCGACGGCGCTGCCATCACTGGCGCCGATGATCTCGTGCGCCTGCTCGACGCGGAAAAGATCGACCGCACGATTCCACTTGACGTTCTGCGCCGCTCGGAGCAGCGCCGGTTTTGGGCAGCCCTGCGAGAAAGAAAATAATCTTCACTCCGCTGCCGCGCCGCCGCTCAAGAATTCTCGCAAAACCGCCGCGTTATTGCGCAAGCTGTCCTTGGTTGCGAACAACAACGTTAGTGTTTTGCTTTTTGCAGCGATGTCCTGCAGCTCGGCGACAGCGGGATTGTGCTTGAGCTCGGTAATATAGCGCGCCCGGAACTCCGGCCATTTTTCGGGGTCGTGGGAAAACCAGCGGCGCAGCGCATTGCTTGGCGCGACACCTTTGATCCAGGCATCGATGCGTGCTTCCTCGCGCGTCAGCCCGCGCGGCCATAGAAGGTCCACGAGAATCCGCGTGCCGTCCGACGCCGCGGGCGGCTCGTAAATCCGTTTGATCTGAATCCTCTTCAAAGAAACCCCTGTCCGGTGGCATCTCCAATTGATGAAAACGAAAAATGGAGCAAGCCGGTTCCGGGTCAATGCGACCAAATACAAGTAGAACTCTGTATGCGTCCATCAGGACTTGCAGAGGCGGCGATCACCCCGCGTCGGCGACACCGCGCCAGGTGACACGATCTTTTTGCGGCATGGCGAGCCGGTCAGCTTCGGCAACGAGCGCACGGGTTAGTGGCGGAATTGGCTCCCGGTGCGGCACCACAAGTCCGATGGTATGGAGTTCCCGTGGCTCGGTGATAGGAATCGACCGCAGCGGCTCGGTCACGCCCAACAAATTGGCGAGCTTTTCCGGCACGATGCACGCGCAGCCGCCGCTCCGGGCATGCGAAAATAACACCACCATAGAATTGGATTCGATCGGCGGCGGCACGGCGGAATTCGCCAAGAGCCGGT
>DATBQJ010000184.1:0-6457 GCA_036560885.1 Methylocella sp. | reverse complement strand
ATTGCGCCCTTTAAGCCGCATCGCAGAACGCGCGCGCGAGCTCGCGATCGAAGCGGATTCCGGCGCGCCGCTGCAGGAACTGCGCATGGAAGAGCTGCCGCGGGAGGCCCTCGATCTCGTCGCGGCGATAAATGTCCTTCTCCAAAAGCTGGAGTCAATGCTCGAGCAGCAAAAACAGT
This sequence comes from Methylocella sp., assembly GCA_036560885.1. Taxonomy (GTDB): domain Bacteria; phylum Pseudomonadota; class Alphaproteobacteria; order Rhizobiales; family Beijerinckiaceae; genus Methylocapsa. The sequence goes on along the minus strand of DATBQJ010000184.1, from coordinate 6,278 downwards.
TCACGGATAACGCTGCGCATGAACTGCGCACGCCGCTCGCGGCGCTCTTGTTGCAAATCTCGTGTCTACAGCCAAGCGAACCGATCGAGCGCCTTAAGTCCGACGTCGCGGTTTTGTGTCGCTTGGTTGATCAATTGCTGCGTCTCGCTCAAGCGGAACAATTGGCGAAGGCGGGCTTTCGTTTGCACGATCTGCGCGAAATCGCCCGGGCCGCTTGCGAGGAGATGGCAGTCCTAGCGACCGCGCAGAGCCGACTACTCGAACTCGAGGAACCGCCGACGCCGGTCTTGACGTCCTGCAACGCCGAATTCATCCAGATCGCCATTCGGAACGTCATTGAAAATGCCCTTCGCGCCGCACCGGTTGGCTCCACCGTCCGAATCGTGGTCAATGAACTCGCAGAAATCGAGGTGTCCGATTGTGGTGCCGGCATCCCGGATGCCCAGAAGCCGCTCGTGTTCCAGCGTTACTGGACGCAGCGCCGACGCAGCAGCGAGGGCGCAGGGATTGGCTTAGCGCTCGTGCAGCGGATTGTGGATCTCCACGGTGGCGAAGCGCGCGTCGAGGACCGCCCGGGAGGCGGCGCCTCCGTCACGCTGTCGTTTAGATCGGATCGCAGGCCGGAAGCTACTTCCAGCGCTCGCGGGGGGAACGAGCCTGTCATCGAAGATCCCACGCTCGTCGCTTGTCACGCAGCTCGTGTAAGCAAGAGCGAGAGTGTGTCGGACTTGAACGCCTGACGACCTTCACGCTCACGTGAATGCGCCTTTTGCCGACAATTGATCCAGAGTGCTCTTGCCGCAATATTTCACCGCTTCCCCACTCTTAAGCATCGATCGAACGTCACGCCCGTCGCTCACGGAGTCTTTTGGCCGCGCCCGACAGGGAGAACCGCCTGCCAAGGCGCGGCGGCTCCCGGGGCTTCGCCTTTGGGCCCAGCAGCCCCGCCGCCGGATCGAAGATCATCGGCTCCCTGACGAACTGAGACCTTCACCAGCGTAACCTCACCGCAAACTGACGCCGACCCAGCTGCGGGATTGGGAAATTCCTCTTGAGCCAAGCCGAAGCGATCAAGCACTTAGGCCGCATTTGGCGATCTCTGAGCAGAAATTCAATAGCTGAGGAGGACCCTTCCATCGCGGTAAGAGGTTGACATGAAATGCTTTGTCTTTGCCACCTTGCTTTGATCTTGAAGAGCTCATCATTGCGCCGCGGCGCTCGATCCGCATTCGGGATCTGTGACGGAACGCGGGCTCATCGGCTCGCCGCGATGAGTGAGCGCCAGCACCATGACGGCGGCTAGAGTAACGGCGCCAAGCGCCGCGCTGCCGCCGCTCGCGCCAAATCGCTCCAGCGCCCATCCTGTTAGAGCGCTTCCAAGCGGATTGGTTCCCTGCACGATCGTCACCTGCAAGCTGGTGGCGGCATTACGCAAAGGATCGGGAATGGCGCTCTGAACCGCCGCCGATGCGGATGAAAACACGGTCGCCGAGCAAACCCCAAATCCGGCGAGAACGAGGGCGGCCGGCGGAAGCTGATGAATGGCCGAAAGGGCAGCAAGGCAAAGACCAAGTCCGGCTGCCGCAGCCAATGGACGCCAGATCGAAGCGGCAGGCCGCCGCCATTGCATGAGCCCTCCGACACAAGCTCCGGCGCCGACCGCGCTCATCAGCAACCCGAACCCGCCCGCGTCGACTCCCAGTCCCAGACGCGCGTAAGCTGGGACGAGAGTTTGCATGTTGACCGCGAATACCCCGGCGGCGGCCACCGTCAAAAGGGGAACCCGCGTCGAAGAGTTGCTCCACAAGAAACGGAGCGCGGAAGACGCGGAGTCGGGCCGCGGCCGCGAGGGCGCGTCGTCCGCGTTGCGACTCGCGAGAAACAGAACGAGGGGGAGGAACGACGCCGCGTTTGCGGCGATGGCGAAAGCCGGCCCCCATATGGCGATTGTGAAGCCGGCCAGGGCCGGCCCCAGCATCCGCGCAAGATTGAAGGAGAGCGTCGCCAACCCCGCCGCTTTGGCCCGCCCGTGAGCGCCGGCCAAACTTGCCGCCAGAGACAGTCGCGTCGCCTGTGAAAGGCCATTGCCGACCCCCAGCAACAAAGCAAAGCCCACCAAAACCGGATAGGAGGCTTCCTTGAGCGCGACGACCGCTGCGAGCGAGGCCGCGAGTATCGCCATCGCCGCTTGCGCGCCCAGCAACAGATTTCTTCGGCCCCAACGATCCGCCGCCTTACCGGCCGGGACGGCCAGCAGAATTGACGGAATGAATTGCAGGGCGACCAATAGACCAAGGCTGATTGACGATCCCGTCAGATCGAGGACCAACCACGCCAGCGCCGTCGATTGCATGCAGGCGCCGACCTGACTGGCGAAATTGCTGACCGCATAAATCCTCCACGCCCGCGGGAGCGACGGCTCGCAGCCCGTCATGCGGCGCTCGCCACGGAGGACGACGCGGCGCTCCCCACAAATCGGACGATTTCCCCCGCCAAGTCGCGGCCGGTGGCCGATGTGATGCCTCCCAACCCCGGCGCGCTGTTGACTTCGATGAGGAGCGGTCCCTCGCTGGCCGAATCAAGAAGGTCGACCCCCGCCACCGCAAGTCCGAGACGCGCGGCGGCGGTTTCCGCGATGCGACATTGTTCGGGTGTCGGCGTAAGAGCCGTCGCCATGCCGCCGCCGGCGAGATTGGCCCTGAAGTCGCCATTCGTCGCGGATCGTCGCATCGCCGCGACCGCGCGCCCGTCTACAACCAAGACACGGATATCGACGCCAAAGCTATCCGTCACCGCGCGCTGAAGGAGGAATTCTTCCTCAAGCCCCCAGAGCATATCCATCACGCTTTGAAGCGCCGCTCGGCTTTCACACAGCATGACCCCGACACCCTTTGTTCCGCGCGCCAATTTGACGATTACTGGAGCGCCGCCGAGCAGATCGAGCGCTTCCGCCGCCCGCATCTCCCGATTCGGCGCCAAGCTTGAGGGCATCGGCGTCCCCACAGCCGCAAGCTCCTGCGTCACTCGGATTTTGTCCCGTGACCGCTCAAGACTCAGGGAGTTGTTGACGCAGGTCACCCCAGCCGCTTCAAGCGCGCGAACAACGGACAAGGCGTATGTGGGCGCCGTGCTGCCTAGCTTCGTGATGACAAATTCCGGCACAATCGATGTCGTCGCCGCGCGAGGAGGCCGACCCCCGCAAAGCTCCACCAAACAATCCTTTGGATGGATCAATTCCGCCCGGTGCCCGCGCGCATGGCAGGCCTCAAGCAAGAGCGGAATGCTCGGAGACTTTTCGAGGTGCGTAAGAAGCCAGCCTTGCATTAAAATGTCTCCGATTCGGTCCGCATCTCGGCGAGGACGTGCGCGACATAGCCAGTCGCCCAACGGCACAGTTCCGAGAGAATGTTTTCGTCGAGTCCAAGCGCCTCGATCGTTTCCATCCGACAAAGCGGCAAGACATGGTCGGCGCCGCTGGTCTTGCCCCGGCGGACCGACGCGGACACATTGTTGATCAGCGCGCCGCGCGTTGGGTGCGCTGGATCCCATTTTTCGGGCGCGACCTTGGCGATTGAGGGAACCGCGTGCAACATGCGTCCGTTGCGATAGACGACGACGCGCAGTTCGAACTTGCTGCCGCGCAGCGGATGGTTGTCGGTACGAATCACCTCGGCGTCAAGATACTCGGTCACCGTGTAAGGAAAGCCCGCGCCGCGTCCATACCGTTCGCTGACGACGCTGACCGAACGGCTTATGCGATTGGCGATCAGATCTTTGTCCTCGTCCCCAAAAAAGAACTCTATCCCGTCGCCATGCCCCGTGCCGCTGGGCTTGATCACTAATTGCTCTCCACGCGAGAGGCGCTTGAGAACCGTTTCGCACAGGCTTTCGGCGTCGCGGCAGACATCGAAATGGATCGAGCCTCCTACCTCATAAGATCCGCTTCGCGCGACAAAAGAATTGACGTGGCGATAAGCCTCGGCTTTGTCCGCGCCAGCGGCGAAACAGCTGTTGGCAGGAAGAAAGGCCCGCGAGTCCAGAGCGCCATAGGCGGTCCGAAGATTATAGAGGAAGCGATCGTTGACGATTGCGGCTACATCGCGTCCAAAAAGGCGCGGGATCCCGGTGACGACATCTGAGCGTTCGACGAGCTCGCGAGAATAGCCTAACACGACGGTGGGCCGGGAGCCGCCGAGCCAGCCTCCGCTCGCGGTGAGTTGGTCGAGGCTACGAATCTCGCATTCGCCGAATCGGCGCTCCAATGTTCCTGCGATACGGTCAACGAAGAGAAGCTTTTCGTGCAGGAGATGGCTGGGCTTGACGTCCGCCGCGACTTCACGGCCCGACGACGCCACAACGACGAGCGGCGCCACGCCGTCGCACAAATTTCCAATCTCAGCGATCGAGTCCAAAATGTCCTCGACCAGCGGTCCGGGCATGTTGGTGATGCCGCCGATTCCCGTTCCATTGAGTTCGAGGAGCTGAAATTGCAACCGTCCTCCCCGCCGATACGGGAGGATGTCGAGCGGCGCGACGAAGAAATCCCCTATCCGTGTCCGCGCTGGCAGCGGCTGTTCGGATTCCTGCGCGAACCGCAGGGCGAGAGCGGAAGCTTGTCCCTTTGCAACCGATTGGCGATCGTCGAGCCGATGTCCCAGCATCGGCGCGAGACCAATCAGCGTCCGCAAGCCGATCGAAAGTCCATGGCGCCTGTCGTTCCGAGCCGTTGAATGTCTAGATGGGAGATAGTGGTAGTGCGTGGCCGTCCGCTGAGCCGTCAAATTGGAAGACAACGAAAGCATAAAGTTCCCTCCTCGTAGCCCGCTAAGCGTTCGCATGAGAACGCTAGCCGGATCTTGTCGGATTTTCCCGCACCCGAAGCGCAGCGGTGAGTATCAGGTCTCGCTGACGGGACACTGACGGCTCTCAGAATCATCCGGCGTCGTAGGTACGGCTCCGAAATCAGTAAATAAATCTGAGAAAATTCTTGAAGCGGTCAGTCGTCGCAATCGACACCACGCCTATCGCAAGTTCCACGGAAAACGCGCGGACAGAGATGAACTGATCGAATCACCCGATCGCGATGGTAGTCCGTGCAGGCATGGAGCGCATCGGCAGGGCTTTATGCCGATAGGCTTCTTATCTGATTGTCCTGACGCGCTTGCGAGACATCGCGATATGGCGCTCCTTCGCAGGCCGCCTCGCGCGTGTTTGCGGCAACACGCTTTGAGTTAATGAGTCGACAAGGAGTCGAACACTCGCGCCTACGAGCGTTTGAACGCGCGATCCGAGCCCTCCGGCAGGGCTTCGCGCTGCGTCAATCGGAGCCACTTTGTCGCCGAGCCGTCCATTTTTATGCATGCACATAGCGCTGGAATGCGCACCGATTTGCGCCATGGGGGCAACCATTCGACGGCGAATTCTCTGCCTCTCTGTTGCCTCTCTGTTGTCGCTTGGCTTGCGCGGTTCTGGCACCCAGGCTGCAGCGCCTTTGCAAATCGGCGGTAGCAAATCGGCGTCGGAACCTGCATCGGAAGGGCAGCGGGACGCGCGGTCTGCATGACAAGACGCTACGCTTGGAATGTCACACGATGGCGCAAAGAAACTTCAAATGTAGCGTCATGCGTGCGCAACTTTTCGTCCACTTCCGTGACGTGATCGGCGCAATTTCTCGCGATAATGGCACCGATTTCTGTCGGGTCACGCTGAGAATGGATTGCCGTTATGGCGTGGATTGGCGGGGGATCGGCGACGTGGATTAGGAGGGCAAGATTAAAGCAAGCGTGCCGCTTAATTGTAAGGTTTTGTCTGCACATTGTTGTTGCCGTGTGAAGCGCTTCCTTCACAGTGTGGCTCGCGCCCAGAGAGAAGCTGGTCCAGTGTGTCCTTCTTGATCGCCATAGTCCGCCTCCAGCGGGTTCCACTATGGCCCAACACACAAGATTCCTGACAGTCCCCGGCTACGTCAAATTTGACGACATCGAGGAATTGGAAAAAGCTGGCGTCGACGTCTACGCACCCGTGCCGGCGCCGCGCGACAAGAGCCGTGATCGATACGCCCCGCAACAAGACGACGCGCCGGCCATTGCCGCTTGGCGCAAGCGCATGAATGAGGACGTGGCCAAGGACATTTACAAGGAGCGGGCGGCGACCGCCGAACGCACGAACGCCCAGGCGCGCAATCGCGGCCTGCGGCAGTTTCTCGTGTGCGGCGTGGACAAGGTCAAATCAATCGCGCTCATGCACGGCTTGACGCACAACATGGTGTGCGGCTGGCG
>DATBQJ010000183.1:0-30657 GCA_036560885.1 Methylocella sp. | reverse complement strand
GAACCGAAGGGTATGTTCCCACGCGTTACTCACCCGTCTGCCACTCCGTATTGCTACGGCGTTCGACTTGCATGTGTTAGGCCTGCCGCCAGCGTTCGTTCTGAGCCAGGATCAAACTCTCAAGTTGAATGAGAATTTGGTTCCGGCTGGTCACTTTCTCTATGACGAGTCCCAAGCACACCTGCTTACAATCCCAATAAGGATCGGAAACACGATGAACTTAAGTTACGTGACCGCCAGAGTATCTCATTGGCCGCACCCGCAAGGAGCGCGGCCCGCAAGGACTCCGCCGTCCACGTTTCTCTTTCTTCCTATTTAATTTTCAAACAGCACAGCCAGGTCAAACAGACTCGCCTGCTTAACCCGCAGCAAATTTGTACCCGGCATCGAAACGCTCTCTCCCCGGCTTTTTAGCCGGGTGGTTTTTAGGCCCGAGAAACTCGAGAGAAACGATCCGCGCCGGCCGCACAAGGCAACGTTGCAGTCGATTTCTGGCTTATAGGTCGAGCCCGTTCCCAGTGTCAACCGGCGTTTTCAAAAAACTTCTAAAAAGCTCCACGACAGCTGCCAAGCTGCGGCGAATTTGCCTATTTCTCCAGTTACTTACTCCAGTTCCTCAATTCCCCGCGCAATCATTTGGCCCACCGGGCATCCGGTCTTCTGGTCAAGCTCATGCGCGGCGGGGATCTGATATTATTGCAAATTTTGAAAAAGCAAGGGGCGCGCGAAGAAAAACAAAAATAAAGATCGCCTGGTCGGGCTTTTGCGATCCCGCTTGGGCGGGCCGCGCATGTCGGCGCTGATTCCGGTACAAGAGCAAGACGATTCGCAAAGCGCAGGGTGGCTCCCCAGAAGACAATCAAGGGCCGCGGACGTGGCCAAAAGACCGGATGCCCGCCGGGCTAGATAATTGCAGCGTGCCGCCGCCACTCCGGCCCATAAAGCCGATGGCCGTCTCCGCGGCCATTCTAAACAGCACTTTCAACGTGCGTTTATGCCGCAATGCGGCCGGTTGCGTTCGAGGGGCGTTTGTGGTTTTGGATCAAGCGGCCCACTGCCGCAAAGGATTGAGGAAGATAATGAGAGGCGCGCCATTCGGGCTGCGGCCCGCGGGCTGGTTTGTGGGGCTCACCCTGCTGGCCGCGCGACTCGTCGAAACCTCGGGCATGGGCTTTTTACGGTTAAGTTTTCGTCTTGCGACGGCTCTCTTGCCATTATCCCGGCGCCTTTTCGCGTGGAATCGGATTTCGCCCTACAGTACCTATTTATCTGCCGCCGGTGCGCTTTTGTTCCTTGCTCTGATGTATGACGCCTTCGCCAAGAATCCGCTGGCTGGGGACAATCCATTGGATGCAGGCGCGCTTGTTTGGACCTCATCTTCTCCACCTCCGTTCCGCCAATTCGAGACCCCGGCTTCAATCCAAAGTCTGGAACGTTAGGACCATGCGCCCGCGGGTGGCATGGTAAGCTTTCAAATTCAACTCCGTCACGGCAGCCGCACGATCCAATGAGCTTCGTCAGCAAAAGCAGCAATATCCTCATCACGAGCCCTTCCGGTTATCTCGCGCTCCTAAAACCGCGCGTCATGTCGTTGGTGGTCTTCACCGCGTTTACCGGAATTCTGATCGCGCCTTCGCATGTCAACCCGGTGATCGGATTCGCCTCGCTGCTCGCCATTGCGGCCGGCGCGGGCGCGGCGGGTGCCCTGAACATGTGGTATGACGCCGACATCGACGCGCTAATGCGGCGGACGCAAAACCGTCCGATTCCGACAGGCAGGATGCGCAAGGAGGACGCGCTCGGCTTTGGCATCGTCCTTGCCGTTGTTTCGGTCATGAGTTTAGGCATTGTCGCCAATTGGCTCGCCGCCGCGCTACTCAGCTTCACGATCTTTTTCTACGTTGCCATATACACAATGTGGCTCAAGCGCTTGACTCCCCAAAATATCGTGATCGGAGGCGCCGCCGGAGCCTTGCCGCCGATCGTCGGCTATGCCGCGGCCACGGGCGAAATTAGCCTCGCAAGCATCGCGCTTTTCGCCATTATCTTTTTTTGGACACCGCCACATTTCTGGGCGCTCGCTCTCGTGCGAGCCGGCGAATATGGCCACGCCGGGATTCCGATGCTCCCGAATGTCAAGGGAGCCGACCGTACCCGCCGCGACATACTTCTCTACACTCTTCTGCTCGCTCCGCTTGGCCTTGCGCCATGGCTCATTGGCTTTGCTTCCTTGACGTATGGCGTGATCGCTCTCGCTCTTGGCGCGCTCATGCTGTTATTTTCGGCGCGGGTCTATTATTGCCGTATCGGTAGGAAAGCCGATCGATGTGCGATGCAGCTGTTTGGCTTTTCGATTCTCTATCTTTTCCTGCTTTTCGCCGCGATTGCCGGCGAGCGCCTCGTTGCGATTTTAGGTTAAACCATGCCATGATGACGTCTTACAGGCGAACAGCGAATTGCAATGTCTTGCTCTGACTCCCGGGGTGCAAAGAAGAGCTGGCGCCGAAGCAACGTCGAGCCATGTATCGCTGCCCGTTGCTTCGTGGTTTTGTTCTGTGGCGTGATCTGACTATTGCCAAGCTTGGCCCGGGCCTGCTCAACCGGCGATAGCAAGCGCCCCGACTTGAAATTCGCGCGATGAGCCAGCTGATCTCCCCCGATGCCGGCATAGAGGCGCCGCTAGCATGGCCAGGCTCGGCATTTCATTAATACCCTTTATAAGGAACCCGAATCATCCGGCCAACGGAGGCACGGGGTTGCAAATGAATTATATTTCAACGCGCGGCGCGGCGCCGCCGGTTTCGTTCACTGAGATGCTGCTGGCGGGCCTTGCACCGGACGGCGGCCTTTACCTGCCGGAACTCTATCCGCGGCTCTCCGAAGATGCGATCGCCGGCTTTGCGGGCAGGCCTTATGGGGAGGTGGCACAGGCGATCCTAACGCCATTCATTGCAGGCGAGATCGAGGCGGGCGCCTTGCGAGGCATGATCGAGGCAGCCTATGCAGAGTTCCGGCACAAGGCGATCGCCCCCCTGGCGCAGCTCGATTCCAATCTTTTTGTGCTCGAATTGTTTCATGGGCCAACACTCGCCTTCAAGGACCTCGCGATGCAGCTCTTAGCAAAGCTCATCGGCCATGTTCTCGATGTGCGGGGCGAGCGGGTAACCATCATTGGCGCAACCTCGGGCGATACTGGGGCCGCCGCCATCGAGGCATTTCGCGGACTGCCCCAAGCCGAGGTCTTCATCCTTTATCCGCACGGCCGCGTATCGGAGGCGCAGCGCCGCCAAATGACCACGGCCAGGGCCGGCAATATTCACGTAATTGCATTGGAAGGTACGTTCGATGATGCGCAAGCCTGCGTAAAAAATATGTTTAATCATAAGACGTTACGCGACGAACTTAATCTTTGCGGGGTAAATTCGATCAATCTTGCGCGCATCCTTTTCCAGACCGTCTATTATTTTACCGGCGCGGCCGTCCTCGGCGGCCCACGCCGGAAAATTTCGTTTGTCGTACCGACCGGCAATTTCGGCGATATTTTAGCCGGGTGGATGGCCAAACGCATGGGACTTCCCATCGACCGGCTGGTGATAGCGACGAATTCCAACGATATTCTCACGCGCACACTGGCGAGCGGCGATTATCTTGTGCAAACGGTTCATCCAACTCAATCTCCCTCGATGGACATTCAGGTGTCATCCAATTTTGAACGTCTCCTATTTGAAGCGCATGCGCGTGATGCGGGCGAGATTTGCCGGTTAATGGCGGGGTTGCGGCAATCCCGGGAGTTTACGATCGCGCCAGGCCCGCTGCACGAGATTCGTTCCGAGTTCGATGCGTTCAGCGTCACCGAGGCCGAAACCACGCGGGAAATCGCCCGGAGCTGGCGAGAATCGAACTTCCTCGCCGACCCACACACTGCGGTTGGCATTAGCGCCGCACGCAATGCAAATGCGCGCACACTGGAGAGCCCGCTGGTTGTCCTGGGCACCGCCCATCCCGCCAAATTTCCCGCCGCGATCGAACGCGCGACAGGAATGCGGCCGGATTTGCCTAGCCATCTTGCCGGCCTTTTCGAGCGGCAAGAGAAGTTTGCGATTTTGCCCAACGACCAACACGAAATCGAGCGTTTTATCCGTGCCCGCGCCGCGCGCGCGTCGAACCGGGCGGCGTCATGAGTGTCGAGATCACCACTTTGCAGTCTGGGCTCCGGATCGCCACCGATCGCATGGCGCATCTTGAGACCGCCTCGCTCGGCGTCTTTGTCGGGGCCGGATCGCGCCACGAACGAACCAACGAGCATGGCTTGTCGCACCTTCTCGAACATATGGCGTTCAAGGGCACGCGGCGGCGCTCGGCGCGCGACATAGCCGAGGAGATTGAGACTGTCGGCGGCGATCTCAACGCCGCGACGAGCACCGAACATACCGCTTATTACGCCCATGTCTTGGCCTGCGACGTTCCGCTCGCGCTCGACATCCTCGCCGATATTTTGACTGAAAGCAGCTTCGATACTTTGGAGCTCGAGCGCGAAAAAGCCGTTATTTTACAGGAAATCGGCGCGGTCGAAGATACACCCGACGATCTCGTCTTCGAAATGCTGAACGCCGCGGCGTTTCCGGATCAGGCGATTGGGCGGCCAATCCTCGGAACAAGGGAGCAAGTTTCGGGGTTTGGGAGGGATGCGATCAACGCCTACCTCGCGACTCACTATCGCGCCGGCGCGACGGTGATTGGCGCCGCCGGAGCAGTCGAGCATGCTTCGCTTTGCGACGAGGCCGAGCGGCGCTTCACGAAGCTTCCGGCGCGGAGCGCTGAAAATGGTCCCGCACGGGCACTCTACCGGGGCGGCGAAAAGCGCTTGAAGCGGCGGCTTGAACAGGCCCATATCGCGATCGGCTTCGAAGGTACGGCTTACGCGCACGAGGATTTTTACGCCTTGCAGATTTTCGCGAACGCGGCCGGCGGCGGGATGTCTTCGCGGCTGTTCCAGGAGGTGCGCGAGGCGCGCGGGCTTGCCTACTCTATCCATGCCTATCATTGGGGATACTCCGATACCGGCGTGTTTGGCTTTTATGCCGCAACGGGCGCGAAAGATGTCGCTGAATTGCTGCCTGTCGCGCTCGACTGCTTGGGCCAAGCGAGCTTGGACCTGAATGATACGGAAGTCCGGCGGGCCAAAGCGCAGATGAAGGTGTCGCTGCTGGCGGCGCTCGAATCCCCCGCCTCCCGCTGCGAACAGATTGCCCGGCAATTGATCGCCCTTGGCCGGGTCCTCACCCGCGATGAAATCATCGCGGCAATCGATCGTCTGGATGTAGCCCAAATCCGCGCGGCTGGCGCGCGCGCGCTCCGATCGGCGCCAACAGTCGCGGCCATTGGTCCGGTAGCCAAGGTTTTCACGCCCGCGCAGGTCGCGCTGCGGCTGGGCGGCATCTGAAGGAGCGGCGTCATGGCTCTCTTCCGTCTCTCTCCCGCCACCCATACCGCGCCTCTGGTGCGCGGCGACGGCGTTTATCTCCGGCCGCCGGAGATGCGCGACTTTGAGGCCTGGGCGGAGTTGCGGGCACGAAGCCGCGCGTTTCTGACGTCGTGGGAGCCAACTTGGCCGGACGACGACCTCACGCGTGCCGCGTTCCGACGCCGGTTACGCCACAATCAGCAGGAGATCGCCAACGGAGAAGCCTACCACTTCTTGATCTTTCGCGAGGACGATCATGTGCTTGCAGGCGGTCTCAGTCTAGGACAGCTCAAACGCGGCGTCGTGCAGGCGGCGATGCTCGGATATTGGATCGGCGAGCCCTATGCTCGGCACGGCTTGATGTCGGCCGCGCTGCGGGCCGTGACCGGCTATGCGTTCACCACGCTCCGGCTGCACCGGATCGAAGCCTCGTGCCTGCCCCATAACGAAGCCTCGAAGAAACTACTGGAACGGACAGGATTTACCAGGGAAGGCTACGCCCGCGCCTATTTGCGAATTAATGGGGTCTGGCAAGACCATTTGCTCTATGGCCTGCTAGAAACCGATCCGCTGCCGCTTCGCGTGGCGCGACACAACAAGGGTTGACCGCTGTTCTTCGACCATGATCACGTCAAGTTGAATCGCTCATGGTCTAAAGGACACCGCGCTGGCATGACCGGCTCGCCACATCAAACCAAAATAGATAACGATCAAGACAAAATCGACACCGATCCAGAGCATTGAAAAGAACCCCGGCAAAGCCAGCGCAACGAAGATTTGCGCGATCGCACTCAAAAGCCAAATCACGCCGCCCCATGGCGCCGCCAGCCACAAACCAGCCGCCGCTACTAGATTGACCGTCGCGAAAAAAATCACGGCCGCGCCGCGCAGTGCGCTTAAATGGTCGAACAACGGTTCCGGCGGCAACACTATCGCACTCCACTGCAATAGGCCCTGGATAGCCCAAAGTCCCGCAAGCAGGCGCATGAATATAACCACGAAAAGTCCCGCGCGATTTTGCTCGCCGGCGATGCGCGCCGGTTCGCCGAGATGGATGGCGGCCCCTGGTTCGGGGCGCGCGGCTGTCCTACTCGATCCAGGCGAAAGCTTCATGGGCAACAATTGTGCGCGCGGAAGTCGAGTTCTCCCTCAAGAAGAGGCGCAAAATACGCCTCGATGCGGGCTGGTTCGACCCTGTCAATTCCGGCGGGATTCCAGCGCGGGCAATTGTCCTTGTCGATGATCACCGCGCGCACGCCCTCATAAAAATCCTGGCCTCTGGCTATGCGCGAGGCGATCCGGAACTCGGTCCGCAATGCCTCGCCAATGTCGAGCTTGGCGCCAATTTGCATCTGACGCAATGCAGTTGCAAGGCTCGACGGCGAATTGCAACGTATCGCATGGGCAGCGGAACGCGCGCAATCCAAGCCGGCCCGGCCTGCATCGTCGAGGTTGGCGAGAATTGCAGAAATCGTAGTAGCGGAAAAACAGTACTCGATAGGCTGGATTTTTGGATGGAGCGCAGAGGCGGGCGGCGGCGCGCTTTCGGCGCCGATTGCAACCGCGACGTCCTCACCGCCGATCAGCCTTTGCACCAGCTTTGCGTGCCGCGCCGACGGAACATGGGCGAAAGCTAATCCAAAGGCGAGCGCATCGCCACAGGTTATTGCAGCGCCCGTCAAGGCGAGATAGACGCCAACATGGTCCGGCAGGCGCGGCAAAAAAAATGTCGCGCCGACATCCGGAAAAAACCCGATCGCCGTTTCTGGCATGGCAAAAGTGAAATGTTCGCCCGCGACGACATGCGAACCGTGCACCGAGATCCCGGCGCCGCCGCCCATGACGATCCCATCCGCCAACGCGACGACAGGCTTGGGATAGAATTTGATGCGGTAATTAAGACAATATTCCTCACGCCAAAAGCTCAGCTGTTCGGCGTGACGCCCAGCTTTGCCGAGACGATACAGGATCTTGATGTCGCCCCCAGCACAAAAAGCCTTTCCGCCCGCGCCCATTACGATGACGCGAGTGACCGCCGGATCGCGCTCCCAGCGGTCGAGCACACCTGCCATCTCGCGCACCATATTCAAGGTCAATGCGTTGAGCGCCTTGGGGCGGTTCAGCGTGATGAGGCCGCAACAGCCCCTTATCTCGCAAGTGATTTCCGGTTCGCTCATGGCTCCCTAAGCGCCAAATTGAAGCGGACCACCGGCCGGAAAATAGTCATCACGCCCAGACCCTGCTTGATCTACTTGGCGCAGGCGGGCTCACTTAAAAGCTCGAGACTAGACATTTCCCCGGCGAGAACGAAATCGCCGTAATCGAGCCGGAGCGCGCGCGAAATGCCATTTTCGTAGAGATCGAACGATAAGGTATAGCTCGGCCCGTCGTCCTTTTTGCCGGATTCAAAATAGCTGATGGTGACCGGCCAGCGCCGCATGTTATCGAGTTCCGGGATATGCACCGCCTTTTCCAGGGCAGGACCGGCGATAGGACGGCCGATGTAAGTTGTCGTATCATAGACTTTCTCGCCGGTTTCCGACCCGTCATAAACCTTGACTTCGAGCAGGTTCTGACCCTCTTCCGCCGCTGCCAAAATGCGTTTCAGATGGCCAGTTGGAAAAACCACATCGGGATCGAGCTCGAACTTATTGTGTTTTGGTTTGGTGAGATTTACCGATAGCAACCCATTGGCCGATTTCAAGGCTTTTCCGTCTACCGCCTCGGCGGCGCCATTATCAATGCTAGTTTGCATCTTGAAGTCGAAACTTCGGCCATCGGCGTCCTCGAATGTCGCCGAATGCATATCCGAGACGCGGGTGGGGCCTTCAGCAGGCTGCAATTCGGTTAACTGCCGGAAATTTTGCACATAGCCGTCGCATGCGGAGCCGGTGAAATCGAACGCAATGCGCCCATGCGCCGCTGTTGGGCTCTTGCTGCCCACCGACTTCAAAAGCGTCAATTCATAGACCGCGCGATGCGAGACCAACGAAATCCCCTTCGTGAGGTCAGTCGTCGCCGAGCCTAGGGGCGCCGCGTTGCCGGTTGCCGAATTTGCCGGGGCCGCCGAGAGCAGCGAAGGAGCAAGCGCGGCGAGGGCCAGCGCAATTGCGGCGGGGAACAGATTCCTGGCGTGACATGCAAGCATGATCGTAGATTCCTCAAACGACAAGGGACGAGCGCCCGGCAAATTCATTTCAAGCCGGGAAACGCAAATCGTTGGCGCCCCAACGAAAGTAGGGGCGTTTCGCCTCTTATGGCTTTCGCCGGTCCCGGCCGCCAACGACACAGTTGGGAGCGCGCTTGCTTCGCGTTGAAACCATGCCGCTTTCTATCTGCGGTTTATCCAAAACGCAAGCCACGCACCTTTTTTGGAACATGTTTTATCGCCCCAGCTGGTTTTGCCGGCATGATTTCCACTCCCTCGCGGGAACTCCTTGTCGCGGTAAAGTTTAGGGCCATTTGGCTCCGCTCGCAACCCTGCCTGGATGGCTCGCGGGTTGATGCTTTACAATCAACCGGTTTTGCGCTTTTGGGTGTCCTCCCAGGAAGCAGGGAGCTTAGCCATGACGGCCGACGACAGATTGGCGGCGTTGGGAATATCGCTGCCCTCTCCGGCGGCGCCTGTAGCCAATTATCTTCCTTTTGTCATTTCCGGCTCGCTTCTCGCCGTTTCCGGCCAGCTCGCCTTTGGCCCGAACGGCAAGATCGATCCCGCACATATTGGCAAGCTTGGCGTCGCGGTATCAAACGATGCAGGACAAGCGGCGGCGCGCTTGTGCGCGATAAATATCCTCACGCAAGCCAAGGCGGCCTTGGGCGATCTTGACAGGATTTCGCGGTGCGTGCGGCTCGGCGGATTCATCAATGCGGCGCCGGGGTTCGCCCAATTGGCGGCGGTGATGAACGGCGCCTCTGACATCATGGTGGAGGTCTTGGGCGACAAGGGTCGCCACGCAAGATCGACTGTCGGCGTAGCCGAATTGCCGTTGGATAGCGCCGTCGAGGTCGACGCCCTGTTTGAGATCGCGGGCACTTGACGGGCTGGAGGATAAATGCGCCGGACTGGCTGACGGAGCGGCCGGTCGCGCACCGTGGCCTTCATTCCAAACAATTCGGATTGGTCGAAAACACGCCCGCCGCCGCCGCCGCCGCGATCGCCAAGAACTATGCGATCGAGTGCGATATTCAGCGGACAAAAGATGGTGAAGCCGTGGTGTTCCACGATTTTACCCTCGACCGGTTGATGCGGGCGAAAGGCCGCGTCGATTCTTTTAGCGCCCATGAGCTCGGCCGGATAACATATAAAGAAAGCGATCAATCGATCGTTTCCTTGTCGGACTTCCTCGCGGGGGTAGGCGGCAGGGTGGCGGTCATTGTCGAAATTAAGAGCTGTTACGATGGCGACATGCGCCTTGCCGATCGGGGGATGGCTGCCGTGACCGCCTATGCGGGGCCGGTTTGCCTGAAAAGCTTCGATCCAGCGGTCCTTGTTCATCTGCGCGGTGCGGGCGCACAGTGTCCGCTGGGTCTTGTCGCGCAAGCGCACTACGACGCCAGCGAGGAATGGGCCGGCCTACCGCAAGATAGGCGCGCGAGCTTCCAGGATTTGAGGGATTTTCCGCTCGCGCGCCCGGATTTCCTATCTTGGTATCTCGCCGATTTGCCGCATGCCGTGCCGATGCTCTGCCGCAATGGAATTGGAATGCCTGTGATGACCTGGACGGTGCGCTCGCGGGAGGATCTCGCGCGTGGAAAACTTTGGGCGGATCAGATTATTTTCGAAAATTTCGAGGCTTGAACGCGGCCACAAACGCTGTTCACAGGCCGGGAAACAGTCATTTGCGGTTAAGGCGCTCGTTCACGAGAAACTCGAAAGCCCGGACATAGGCCCTGTCGTCGTCGCCGCGGAACTGGGCATCGGCGTGCGCAATGTGTTCGCCGGTCGCGAGATCAGCGACATAGAGGTCGACCGACGAAATCAAGGTCGAAACCTTATGCACAACCGCGAGCACCGCCAGCTCGGCACCAGCATCGCGCGCAACATCGCGCCAACATCCATTGCAATTGTAACGTGGTTCGGTCGCCGCAATTCGCGCGGCAAAGTGGGAAAGATCGACGCCACGGTAGCGGCCTGTGTGCTCCATAAGCTCGGTAAGCTTATTGGTGGCGAGTTTTAGCCGCTCAGGCTGGCCTGGCTTTGTGCCTTCGCCGCTGGTATCCCACAGCTCGACCGGGAAGATCGCCGTCGCGCGGGGCTCGGCTGCCTGCGCCAATGTACCGCGCGGCACGTTAATAACGAAAGACACCAGTAGTGCTGCCACTCCAACGATTTGCATAACATGGACAGCGGCGCTCTGGACCCCCGGCCTGAAGAAACCCAAGATGTCCATCGCCCTGCACCGGTGCAAAGTCATCGACGAAGATTTCAACGACTTCGGGGACGCGTGGCTCACGCTGGATTACAGGGCGGCGAGGTCAAGGGACCCGCCGCTTTTCCCTTGCTACTCCGGCCATGTCCCAACGGGTCTTAAAAATCGTATCGCAAATGCCGGGAGAGCCGAAACCATCGCTGAAGCTGACGTTGTTCCGGCGATGATGCTCGCCGTGCGCTTTGCTGGTCAGCAGATGAGAGAGCCAAGCCATCGGTTGCAGTTTGGAACCGGACCGGTCGGACCGCGGCAAGCGAATCGCGAAATCATACCCGGAATGTTCATAGAGGCCTCCGATCGCGCCGAGGCTGGCGACGGTAAGGTGAAACAAAACATCGGCTCCCGCTCCAACGAGCGCTAGCGGCACAAGATATGGCAGGGCGATCTCCAGGAAAAAATCCGCCGGACTCATGAAGCACGCGCTGATCGCCTTGCTCGCGCCGGTCGAGTGATGCACGCTGTGTCCAAGCTTACGGATCAAGCCAGGGCGGTGCAGCACAAAGCGGTGGAAAACATATTGGACAATGTCGTGCCCAACGCCCATAAGCACCACTCCGGCAATAAAATGCCAAAGGCTCAAACGTGACGCGCCGGTGAACGCCAGCCCCGTATATTGGAAGGCAACCATGGCTGGAAGCAAAATGAAAATCTGATTGAAGAGAATGCGTGGCAATAGCTCGAAATAACCAAGCCGGTCGTTGTCGCGCACCTTGAATGATGCAAGCGCTCCCGTCCGATCGCTCCCTTCGAAAAGCAGTCCAACGCCATGGAAGACGGCCATCATGACCGCCCATGTGACGAGCGAAAGCGGCAGCCACCAAGGTAGACTAGAAACCACGTCCAACATGTCCTTTCGCGCCCGGGGGCGATTCCTATTCCTCACTTGCGGGCAGGGAATGGTAAATAATTTGGATAGATGGCCCTCCCGACCGGTGGGCCGGGTTACCCCAGCTCGAGAAAGAGCGGCGCAAGATTAGACGATGCAACTCAATTTTTCTGACAAAAGATGAAAAAATGTCTGAAACCGACCGCAAAAAATCACTGGCGGCCTTGGCACCCGGCAGGTTCACGCCAGCCATCGGACTGGCCTAACCTGCCGGTGTCACGGCGGCATTCAATCTGGTGGCGCCCGCCCGCCCACGGGATTTTTTCCAAGACCCGAAATCACCTTCAATGGCACTAAGTGCAAAGCCAGCCAAACCTTGACCGGCCATTTGCCGAGAAGCGGCGCGATCGAATCATAATGTTTTGCGAGCGCGGCTACCCCGCGCGACCGGGCCGCCCAGCGTGGCGCGCCGGGATCTGGGTTTTCGCAGTCAATTCGCCAAAGCAGCCAGAGAAATTCGAACCATATAAAGTCGTGTTGTCCTACAAAACGACGCGCGTGCGCGACCACATGATCCACCACGGCCGCTTTAGCTTTTGCGTTGCTGTCGCCGGCGCCGCCCGGCACATAGCAAAGAACGCGGTTCAGTTGGGGCCTCATAGAAAATATATTTCCGCCGTGGAGGCGGTAGACCGCGACGGGAACGTCAATCAAGACGCTACCGCTGACGGCGTTGACGCCAAGGCAAAAATAGAGGTCCGTGCCGGTCTTCATATTGTGCAGTGCCGGATTATCGGCAAACAAGTATAGCGCATCGCGGCGAAAGCAATTGCCAGACGTTGGCGACCAGACCCATTGATTGGTCAGGCCCACGAAGCGAATCGTTTCCAGCACGTGACGGTCGCAATTTTCCGGCGGCCAAGTCTCCCCGAATGCGTGCCGGTAGGGTCGCACCGCGCGAGACTTGATCCCCCGGCCGGTTCTCATCACGCGGTTGAAAGCATGCTCCGTTCCCAACACCACCTGATCGCCCGAAGTCTGGAGCATGTCGCCAGAGGTGAACCCCACATGCACGCGTAGCGAAAGATGGACATAGACATGCGTCTCGACGCAATTGGGAAGCAGAAGATCGTCGGCGTCGAGAAAGATGACATACGGCCCGGCCGATGCGGCAAACCCTTCGAGAGCGGCTCGCGTTTGGCCGCCATTGTCCGCGCGGCGGATAATCTTCACATTGGCATAAGCTGCTTCGATCGTACGCAACACCGCGCTGCTCTCGTCGGTGGAGGCATTGTCAACGACGACACATTCGATATTTGGATAGGTCTGACCAAATACGGAGTCGACGGCGGCACGCAGAAAACGTCCGTAATTGAAATTGATGACGATGACGCTTACCAGCGGCAGGCGAAGGAATTTTTTCCCGGCGCCAGATTCGTTGTGGGAAAGGCTTCCAGATAGCTCCGTCGCACTGTCACGCAAACGAAATCCATCGCCCGTTCCGTTATCCAAATGAATGCCTCCGCCGCGAGGATCGAGGCCAGGGTCTGACCTCACCGCATGGTAACTGATATTTGACAATCTCGAAATCGCCTTGGCAAGACGCAAGTTGTCTTGGCGAAATTTGATGCTCGTTACAAGGGGGCATGGACGAGTCGCACGGGGCGACGCCCTGCAACTTCATAACTCAATGCTGCGGCCCTTGCGCGGGCGACTAGCACCCGCAGGCAATCGGAAAAGCGGTCTCGGATTTGACGTTTTCCAAGGCAAAGCGCGACGTAACGTTCTTGAGCGGAATTGTTTCGATCAGGCGCTTATAAAAAACATCGAAAGCCGCAGCATCGGGCACAATGACACGCAAGCCGTAATCGACGTCGCCGGCCATGCGATAGCACTCCATGACTTCTTCCATCGCGGCAATTTCGGCGGTGAAGCGCGCTATTGCTTTGCCGGAATGATCCCCCACCTGGACCGAAACGAAGGCGGTCAATCCGAGCCCCAGCTTCAGAGGATCGAGCAGTGCGACGCGCCGCTTGATCACGCCCGATGCATCAAGCCGCTGCAGCCTTTTCCAACATGCGGTTTGCGAAAGACCCGCCTGTGCGGCGATTTCGCGAACCGCCAAGGAGGCATCTTTTTGGACGATGCGCAAAATCTGCTTGTCGATCGCATCCATGGCGTTTGGTTTGTTCATTGCACATGATCCTGGGCATTGGATGTAAGTCGATAAACTATACCGTTTTAATAGCTATTACTGTTTACCGCCTTGCTTCGCAAGCTTCGCCGGAACAAAGTTGTTCAAAAATCGAGTAGGAAAGTCAGTCCCGCCGGAATGCGGGGCTTTTGGCTAAGCATGCGGCCTTAACGGCTTTTTGGCGGGGCGGACGCGGCATTTTGCCGGGCCAAACCACGATATGATCGGGATAGCCGGCGAGTTTGACTTCGTTTTCCGGCACGTTGACGCGCCCGCGCACAGAAACCCCCGCCTCATGCACGCTCGTTTGCGATCCTGAAACGAGTGGATGCCACCAGGCAAGGTCGCGCCCCTCGGCAACCAGCCGGTATGCGCAAGATGGCGGAAGCCAGTCAAGCGTACGAACCTTCGCCGGGGTTAATTTAATGCAATCATGAACTTTGCGGCGGCGGTGCGCATAATCGGCGCAGCGGCAGGTGCTGGGGTTAAGGAGCTTGCAGGCGATGTCAGTGAAGTAAATTTTGCCGCTCTCCTCGTCCTCAAGCTTGACAAGGCAGCAGCGGCCGCATCCGTCGCAGAGACTTTCCCATTCGGCGGGATTTAATTCTTCGAGCGTCTTTTCCTTCCAAAACGGTGTTTCCGCACCTAGCACGGGCGAAACGCGGGGTTTTACATAATCCCGCCCGCGAGGTTTGTGCCGCCGGGCTTTTGCGCCGAAGGTTGCGGGTGTCATCGGCCGCGAGGGTGGCGACATGAATTTCGTCCTTGTACTCCAGCATAGCCGCAAGACTTGACACTCGGCTTTGGGAAACGTCAACAGGGTTGCCAAACCGCCGCCTCCTTCTTTACTGTTCGCAGGGTTCGCCCTGACATGCAATGGAGCAGCACGCCTTGTTCAATAGGCCACGATCGGCGCGTCTTCGCCAGAAAATCGCGCGGACATTGCTCGCCGTCGATGCGTTTGTCGATTCCTCGCTCCATACGAGCGTGGAACGCGCGCGCGAAAATTATGCCTCCTTTGCAGCTTTCATGGACGGATTCCATCTTTCCGGCTGGCGACGCGTTCTCAACGAATTCGCCTGCGAGACGCTCACCCTCGCAATTGGCTTCGGCTTGCTGGCGCTCACGCTCGCTGGTCCGGCCTTCCAGGAAACCTCCGAAGATTGGCTGAAGAAAACCGATCTCGCGGTGACCTTTCTCGACCGCTATGGCCAAGAGGCTGGGCGACGTGGCATCCGGCACGACGACAAGGTCTCGTTCGATGAACTGCCGCCAAATCTGATCCACGCGGTGATCGCGACCGAGGACCGGCGGTTCTTCGATCACTTTGGGATCGATTTGATCGGCACGCTGCGGGCCTTAACCGTCAACGCGCGGGCCGACACGGTGGTCCAGGGCGGCTCTTCCATCACCCAGCAACTGGCAAAGAATCTGTTTCTTTCAAACCAGCGAACGCTGGATCGCAAGATCAAGGAGGCCTATCTCGCAGTCTGGCTTGAATTCCACTTGCCAAAACGCGAGATCCTGCGGCTTTATCTCGACCGTGCCTATCTCGGCGGCGGCGCCTTTGGGGTGCAGGCCGCGGCGGAATTTTACTTCGGCAAATCCGTGCGCGACCTCTCGCTTGCCGAAGCCGCCATGATTGCCGGTCTCTTCAAGGCACCCACCAAATACGCGCCGCATATCAATCTGCCCGCGGCCCGCGCGCGGGCCGCCGATGTCTTGAACAACATGGTCGAGACCGGCTACCTCACCGAGGGGCAGATCTACGCCGCGCTGCGCAATCCGGCGACGCCGGTCGATCGCAGCCGGGACCTCACCCCGGATTGGTATCTCGATTATGCTTATGAAGAGGTGAAAAAGCTCGCCGAGGAAAAGAAACTCGGCGACGAGCGCGTGTTGACTGTGCGCACCGCGCTCGACAGCAATCTGCAGAAACACGCCGACGCGACGATCGAGACTGCATTGCGCGAGCATGGTCCGGACTATCACGCCAAACAAAGTGCGATGGTGATTCTCGATCCACTTGGCGCGATGCGGGCGATGGTCGGCGGGCGCGACTATGGCGCAAGCCAGTTCAACCGCGCGACGGACGCGTTGCGGCAGCCTGGGTCTTCGTTCAAACCTTTCGTCTATCTGACGGCGCTGATGACCGGCAAATTCAAGCCTTCGACGATCGTCGTCGATGCGCCGATTTGCATCGGCGATTGGTGCCCGCACAATTACAAGAATTCCTATGCGGGCCGCTTGCCGCTCGTCGAGGCCTTGGCGCATTCTCTGAACACAGTCGCGGTCCGATTGTCGGTTGCCATTGGCGAGGCCGATTCGGTCCCAGGGCACAACAATATCTTCGAGAGCGCCAAACGCGGCCGCGCCAAAATCATCGAAACCGCGCGCCTGATGGGGTTGACGTCGCCACTGCCCGATACAGTATCCTTGCCGATTGGCGCCGACGACGTCACGGTCATCGATATGGCTTCGGCCTATACCACTTTCGCCAATGGCGGCTTGCGAGCGCCGCCATATTCGGCGGTGGAGATCACCAACAGCCGCGGCGAAGTGATCTACCTGCACGACCGCGATGCGCCGCCGCCGCGCCAAATTATCGATCGTAGCACGATCGAGACGATGGTTTCGATGATGATGCAAGTTGTCTTGGCCGGCACCGGACGGCGGGCGCAGTTAGATAATATCGAAGTAGCCGGGAAGACAGGGACAACAAACGGCTATAAGGACGCCTGGTTCGACGGTTATACCGGCAATTACGTCGGCGTGATCTGGTTTGGCAACGACGACGATACGCCGATGGACAACATGACCGGCGGCACCCTGCCCGCGCAAACTTGGCACGATGTCATGGAATATGCGCATCAGGGCATTGAGTTGAAGCCTTTGCCCGGCAGACCTGCCCCGGCCGCAGCCGTAGCGGCAGCGGCGCCGCCACCGGCCACCGGCCCCGCTGCCGCCGAAGTGCCACGCCGGCCAGCCAGCTTGCCCGTGGCCACTGCTTCAGCGCTCGCAGTCATCGAAGCCGCAATGACAAACATGCAAAAGCGGCGCCTGGACGCGGGAATCGCGGCGCAAGGTGTTGCCGGCGCCGGCACCGAGCACGATGTCCCGGCGCCGGGGGGCGGCGCTACGGCCGGGGGCGGCGGATAAGCCAAGGAGGAACGGCCATTGCGATGAAAAGAGATGACCAGGCGCACGGCACAATTCTCGGCAGATTCCTGTCGGCCGGCTGCCTTGGCGTTCTACTCGGACTATTTGTTACCTTCGTCGTGGTCGAGCGGGGAAAGGGCTTTGGGGCAATCGCGGCGGGTCCATGGACCGGCTGGCCGCACACCGGAACCGCGGAGCCCGATCCCTACACCCGCGCCATTCTTGCCTATTCGGGCGAAATGACCTTAAGCGAATCGGAAGGAATGAGCTTCGTCGCCCATGGCGACAGCGATGGCGCCGAGTTTGATCCGGCCTGCGATTATTCCTTGAAGGGCGAAATACCTTCCGCTCGCTATTGGACATTGACGCTGCTCTCCCCAGAAGGCGCCCCAATCGCCAATGCGGCGAACCGGTCCGGCTTCACCTCGAGCGAAATACTCCGCGCGAGCGACGGCCGATTCGTAATCACTCTCTCTCGCCATGCCAGGCCGGGTAATTGGCTGCCGATGGGCGGCACCTCAAGGTTTATTCTCGTGCTGCGTCTTTACGATAGCGAACTCGGTGCCCCCGCCACGGCTCTCGACGCCGCAAGTATGCCCCGCATCGTTAAGAGCCGTTGCGAATGAACCGGATAGATCGCCTCCTCGCGGCGCTTCTGTGGCTCCTTGGCGTTCTTGCCATTGCCGGAATTACGCATATCGTTGCGGTTTTCACACTGCCGGAGCTCGCCGCGAAAGACACATACGCACGAATTTCGGAGCTGGCAAAACCTGGCCAGCTAACCAATTTGCCTCCGTCAAGCTCGGATAGGCAACTCATGCCTTTCGCGGACCCCGCGATGGTTCAATCCGTTTGTCCCTTTGACCTTTCGCAAGGTGGTTTCCGCCTGCACGCGGATGTCGAAGGCAGCAAGCTACTCACATTTTCATTTCGTACTGCCGCCGGACAAGTCTTTTATTCGATGACGGATCTTGCGGCACAACAAGGCAAGATCGATGTTGTCGTGCTAACCGCCGCACAGCTGGAAATCGTCGAAGCCGGGGATGACGAAGACGATCCATCTCAGGATTTGCGGCTCGTTGCGCCGGAACCGCATGGATTTGTGTTCGTCAGCGCACTCGCCGCCTATCCAAGCGACAGGGCGGATGCACAAGAGCGCGTGAAACCGGTAGACTGCGCGGTTGAACAAATTGCGCAGGAATGAACGCCAATCGTGAAACCTATCCTCGAATGCAAGCGTGCCATCTTGCTTAGCCACGCCGCAGACGACCAGCGCGAATTAGCCTATTTTTGCGGAACACCGCCAGGCTTGCCGCCGCTTTTCCTCGAGCGCTTTCCTCTAACGCGGCGCGCGCGCTTGGTCTCGTTGTCCTTGTCTTGAAGGCGTTCTTGCCAAATACCGGTGAAAACGACGACCGTGCCGTGACCGACCGGAGAGGTCATCAAATTGACCCTTCCGCTAGCTGATTTGAGAACAATAACGTCACCCACTGGCTTTCTCTCAAGATAAGAATTGCGCGCGTCCCGCGGAGAACATGATTTTTCTCTTGCGGCGAAACCTACAACGCGGTCCTTGATATGGTTTCGCAAAAAGACGAAAAATGAAAGACGCTGTCTCAATACGTTGCAAACCAATTTCACCGGAGGCCTTGCCCGAACCTGATCATGCTCGTCAAACCAAAAAGTTTTTTTACAAAGACGAGCATAATCTGATCCCATTGCCGGCACCGGCAAAATCCTTAAATTCCCTTGCTAAATTCGTACGCAAGCCCTGTGCGAGATTTCCGCCAAAAAAGCCGCGCAGATGCGCGATTCTAAAGAAATTGCGCAAGACCAGGGATCGCCGCGGCAACTTGGCCAACAAGTTCGTCTCCAGCCTTCTCGCGGATATAGGCGAGGACTTGCCGCCCTACTGTCTGCATCTCGCCCATGTCGAGACCAAGACTAGTGAGCCGGCCCGCCAAGCCCATGAGGCCGCCGCCCATCGCGCCCATCAACCCGCCCTTGGCACCTCCACCGCTTTCCCCGGATCCTGCTTCGGCGGCTTCGGCCGCGCCGGGTACCGCCGCGAACAAGGCATCGATCTCGGCTCGGGGTCCCTCCTTGCGAACGAACGCGAGAATCGTCTCGACCGATTTTTTCGCGATTTCGGGTTCAATACCCACGGCGGCGGTAATGCGGGCAATCAAATCTTCCATCTGAAACCTCGTCGGTGATTACGAATCGCTCGTATTTGTCACCGTGCCGGAGACAAAATCAAGGCGTTCGCTGCGGTTTCACTATTTGCTGGCGCGCCCATCCCACATTGTCACATCACGGCCATGTTAGATGCCTCGCCTCGAAAGTGAAATGGCCAACGATCGTATCGCGGTCGCACGTCGTCACACAACTGTCATCTACCGCGCTTAACCGTCGCGACCACGCAAGGGAGGCGCTCCGATGACGGCCATTTCCTCGACAAATACAGCATCCCCGCAGGTCGAGAGTCCGCGCCCTAAGCTTGATCAGCCGATGGGGATCAAGACGATCCTGATTTTCCTTGCAATTATGGCTCTCGGGCTCTTCTTCGCTGCTTATAGCATTTACCGCGATATCGCGGCGGCGGGCACCCCGGTCACCAGCATTTTGCCTTTCCTCCTGCTCGGCGTCGCTTTGCTGATCGCGCTCGGCTTCGAATTCGTCAACGGGTTCCACGATACCGCCAATGCGGTCGCAACCGTCATCTATACCCATTCGCTGGTCCCTCCCGTCGCGGTGGTTTGGTCTGGTTTTTTTAATTTCCTGGGAGTTCTCTTCTCGACTGGCGCTGTCGCCTTTGGGATTGTTTCGCTGTTGCCGGTCGAACTGATTCTTCAAGTCGGCTCCGAAGCTGGATTCGCCATGGTTTTCGCGATGCTGATCGCCGCGATCATCTGGAATCTCGGTACATGGTGGCTCGGCCTGCCAGCCTCCAGCTCGCATACTTTAATTGGCTCGATTATTGGGGTTGGTATCGCCAACGCGCTCATGCGGGGACGCGATGGAACTTCCGGAGTAGATTGGAGCAAGGCGACGGAGATCGGTTATGCGCTGTTACTCTCCCCACTCGTCGGTTTCGTTTGCGCCGCGGTCCTACTCATTCTCATGAAATTCATTATCCGCAAACCGGAACTCTATGCCGAGCCGAAGGGCAAGGCCTCTCCGCCCTGGTGGATTCGCGGGTTGCTCATTTTCACCTCGGCCGGAGTTTCCTTCGCGCATGGCTCGAATGACGGGCAAAAAGGCATGGGCCTCATCATGCTGAT
This sequence comes from Methylocella sp., assembly GCA_036560885.1. GTDB lineage: Bacteria > Pseudomonadota > Alphaproteobacteria > Rhizobiales > Beijerinckiaceae > Methylocapsa. Next base: position 10,298 of record DATBQJ010000183.1, on the reverse strand, counting down.
CCTGATCGGCACGGTGCCGGCCACCTATGCCTTGAACCGGACACCATCGGCGGGCGATGTGCCAAGCTTCGTGCGAAATTCGTTAGCCGCCTCCAAAGTCGTCGAAGCCAAGGCAGCGGGCTACAGCGTCCTCGGCAATCCTCGCCCAGCTGTTACAAATTATTTGACCTCGCATGAACTCAACGAAGGCACCTATCCTTCGCTCGCCGTGCTCATCCGCGACATCGCGAACGAAGTCCAATCTTATGGTTCGATACCAAAGATTCCCGCGGGGCAGGTCAGCAATACCCGTAACGACATGTATCTCGCATCCGAGGCGATCCGATTGTTGCAAAAGGACAAGGCGAACGACCTTTCGAAGGCCGAGGTTGCCACGCTCGGCGCCTATAAAAAGAGCCTCGACAACGCGACTAAATTTATTCCCTTCTGGGTAAAGGTGTCGGTCGCCCTCGCGCTTGGGCTTGGCACCATGATCGGATGGAAGCGTATCGTCGTCACGGTCGGCGAAAAGATCGGCAAGCAGCATCTGACCTATGGCCAGGGCGCGGCGGCCGAGATCGTGGCGATGGGCACGATCGCGGCGGCGGACAGTTTCGGCTTGCCAGTCTCAACGACGCACGTTCTTTCTTCGGGCGTGGCGGGCACAATGGCGGCCAATGGCTCGGGCGTGCAAATGTCGACCATTCGCAGTCTCGCGCTAGCCTGGGTTTTGACCCTTCCTTGTGCGATCGCCCTGTCAGCATTTCTTTTCTTTGTGTTCCGCCACCTGTTTTAGTTGAGCCTGTCGACAACCACATCTTTGCGACAACGATATTGACGGCCAAGATCATGTCGGCGAAGCATGGGCCGGTATTTTTTTACGGCTGGTCGCGATCCTCCGGAACGCCTAAGTCCGGCCAAAGAACTCTTCAGATGGGGGCGCCATCATACGCGGCACATCGCGGCCACCAAAACCCTTCAATCCGCCGCCTGCAACTCGGCGAGTATCGCATCGCCCATTTGGGATGTCGAAAGAATTTTTGCCGCGCCGCCCGCGATATCGGCGGTACGTAGCCCCTTTTCGAGTACCCTCGAAATCGCCTTCTCGAGGCGATCGGCAAGCTCGCCAAGGTTGAACGAGTAACGCAAGGCCATCCCGAAAGATCCGATCATCGCAATCGGATTGGCAATGCCCTTGCCGGCGATATCGGGTGCGGAGCCATGCACCGGCTCATAAAGGGCCTTGCGAGTTTCACTCGTCGTCGTTTTTTCGCCGAGCGATGCCGAGGGCAGCATGCCGAGCGAGCCGGTCAACATCGCCGCCACATCGGACAGCATGTCACCAAAAAGATTATCGGTGACGATGACATCGAATTGCTTTGGGCGCCGAACCAACTGCATGCCGAGCGCGTCGGCAAGCTGGTGTTCGAGGGCGACGTCTGGATACTCGCGCGCGTGCAACGCGGTGATCACCTCGTGCCAAAGCACGCCCGTTTTCATCACATTGCGTTTCTCGGAGGATGTCACCTTGTTGCGGCGCTTATGCGCGAGTTCGAAGGCGATGCGCCCGATCCGTTCGATCTCATAGGTATCGTAGACTTGCGTGTCGATGCCGCGCTTCTGGCCATTGCCGAGATCGATGATCTGTTTCGGTTCGCCGAAATAGACCCCGCCGGTCAATTCGCGCACGATCATGAGATCGAGTCCATCGACGAGTTCGCGTTTCAGCGACGAGGCATCGGCGAGCGCCGGGTAGCAGATCGCCGGGCGCAAATTGGCAAACAGGCTCATATCCTTGCGCAGCCGCAAAAGACCTGCCTCGGGGCGGACTTCGTAAGGGACGCCGTCCCATTTCGGTCCGCCGACGGCGGCCAGAAGCACGGCGTCCGCGGCGTTCGCGTGCGCCATGTCGGCATCGCTGATCGCGGCGCCATGCGCGTCATAGGCCGCGCCGCCCACAAGGCCTTTCTCAATTTCGAAATGGACGATGCCCTCGCGCGACAGCCAAGCGGCGATTTTCTCAGCTTCGGCCATGACTTCGGGGCCGATACCGTCGCCTGGAAGGACGAAGAGATTGTAATGAGGCATGTTCGATTGTCCCTGCAGGGCAGACGGGTAGGAGCGCTAACAGGGCTCCCGCCACACACAAAGGCGATGAAAAATTTAAGCTGCCGCGAGCTGGCGCAGCACGTAGGGAAGAATGCCGCCGTTGTTGAAATATTCGAGTTCGTCGAGCGTCGCAATGCGGCAGAGCAACGGCACTTTTTCCACCCTGCCATCTACAAATGTAATTTCCGCCTCCATCGTTTGGCGCGGCTGCAACGTGCCGCCAAGTCCATGGATGGTCACCTTTTCGTCCCCCTTGAGCCCAAGGGTTTTCCAGCTAGTGCCGGGTTCGAAGGTGAGCGGCAGGACGCCCATGCCGACGAGGTTCGAGCGGTGAATGCGCTCGAAGGATTCGGCAATAACCGCGCGCACGCCCAATAGCCGCGTGCCCTTGGCCGCCCAATCGCGCGAGGACCCATTGCCATATTCGGCGCCGGCGATGACGACCAGCGGAACGCCTTCGGCTGCGTATTTCATCGCCGCCTCGAAGATGGACATCTCCTCGCCATCCGGCCAATGTTTCGTGTAGCCGCCTTCCGGCACAATCCCATCTTGCGTTTGCCGGATGTGGTTTTTGATTCTTATATTGGCGAAGGTTCCGCGCATCATGATCTCATGGTTGCCCCGGCGCGTACCATATTGGTTGAAATTGGCCGGCGAAACCTGCCGCTCAACGAGATATTGGCCGGCGGGCGAAGCCTCCTTGATCGAGCCAGCGGGCGAAATATGGTCGGTGGTGATCTTGTCGCCGAAAAGCGCCAGAACGCGGGCGTTCTCGATATCCTTGACCGGCTCCGGCCGCATTTTGAGCCCAGCGAAATAGGGTGGATTTTGTACATAGGTCGAGCCCATGTCCCATGTGTATGTCTCACCGGCCGGCACCTTCACTTTGCGCCAATGCGTGTCGCCGTTAAATACATCGGCGTAGCGCGCCTTGAAGACTTTCTTGGTCACGAATTCATCGATAATTGCGGCAATTTCGTCCTGCGCAGGCCAGATGTCCTTGAGGAACACCGGGTGGCCTTTTTTGTCATGGCCGAGCGGCTCCGTCTCGAGGTCCCGCGCGACCGTGCCCGCGAGCGCATGGGCAACGACAAGCGGCGGCGAGGCAAGATAATTCGCCTGCACATCGGGGCTGACGCGGCCCTCGAAATTTCGGTTGCCCGAGAGGACTGCCGCGGCAACAATTCCATTGGCGTTGATGGTTTTTGAGATTTCCGGCGCCAACGGACCCGAATTGCCGATACAGGTTGTGCAGCCGAAGCCGACAAGATTGAAGCCGAGCTTGTCGAGCGATTTCTGCAGCCCGGACGCGGATAGATATTCGGCGACCACCTGGCTTCCCGGCGCGAGCGATGTCTTGACCCATGGCTTCACGCCAATGCCCCTGGCGATGGCGTTGCGGGCAAGCAATCCGGCGCCGATCAACACGTTCGGGTTCGACGTATTCGTGCAGGACGTGATCGCCGCGATCACCACATCGCCGTGCCCGAGATCGAAATTCTTGCCCTCTACAGGATAGCGTCGTCCGGCCTCTCCAGTCTTACCGTACTCGGTTTCCAGCGCGGCTTTGAAGTTCGATCCCACCAAGCCGAGCGCGACGCGCCCTTCAGGACGTTTCGGGCCAGCCATCGAGGGTGCGACCGAGCTGAGATCGAGTTCCAGCGTGTCGGTGAAAACCGGATCGTTCGTCGTCTTTGTCCGGAACAACCCTTGCGCCTTCGCGTAAGCCTCGACGAGCGCGACGCGCGACGGCGCGCGCCCCGAAGTCGCAAGATAAGAAAGCGTCTCCGAATCGATCGGAAAGAAATTGCAGGTCGAGCCACATTCCGGCGCCATGTTCGCGATCGTGGCGCGATCGGCGAGCGAAAGATGATCGAGGCCGGGGCCATAAAATTCAACGAATTTTCCAACGACGCTCTTTTTCCTCAGCATCTGGGTGACGGTGAGAACGAGATCGGTCGCGGTCACCCCGGGGCCCAGCGCGCCGGTGAGCCGGAAACCGATCACTTCCGGCAGCAGCATGGAAAGAGGCTGACCGAGCATGCACGCTTCGGCCTCGATGCCGCCGACGCCCCACCCCAGTACGGAAAGCCCATTCACCATGGTCGTATGAGAATCGGTGCCGACGAGCGTATCGGGGTAGGCGACCTCGACGGTCGAGGTCTTGCCGCGTGCCGTGGTTTTCTCCTTGGCCGTCCAGACCGCCTGAGCGAGATATTCGAGATTCACTTGGTGGCAAATCCCGGTGCCCGGCGGCACGACCCGGAAATTGTCGAACGACCCTTGGCCCCATTTCAGGAAACGATAGCGCTCGCCATTGCGGCCATATTCGAGGTCGACATTGGTTCTTAGGGCCTTGCTGCTACCAAAACTGTCCACGATGACGGAGTGATCGATGACGAGATCGACCGGGACGAGCGGATTGATCTTTTGCGGATCGCCGCCTAACTTGGTCATCGCGTCGCGCATCGCCGCCAAATCGACGACGGCGGGCACGCCAGTGAAATCCTGCATTAGAACTCGCGCCGGACGAAATGCGATTTCGCGTTCGGTCTTGCCCTTATCGCTCAACCAGGCGGCAATGCCTTCGATCGATTGCCGTGTGACCGAGCGGCCGTCTTCAAAGCGGAGCAGGTTCTCGAGCAAGATCTTCATCGAAATCGGGAGACTCGACACGTCCGGAAGCCCATGTTTCTCCGCCGCCGTGAATGAGAAATACTGGTAGGTCTTGTTGCCTACCGTGAGCTTCTTGCGGCATTTGAAACTGTCGAGCGAAGTCATCGTAGTTTTCCTATGAAAGCTGATCTGAAAAATGGAGGGCTCGGCCGTTTATAAATAATTTTTGCGGCGCGAGCTACACAGATGATAGAGGAAGGCGTTATTTCGTCGGCTCGGCCCGCCCGCGGTTTAATCATCATGCAGCTTTCTGCCTCACGACTCACCGTCGAACGCGGCGGCCGGATCGTCGTTTCAAATCTGTCGTTCGTGCTCGATGCGGGCAGGAGCCTGACCGTCACGGGGCCTAACGGCGCCGGAAAATCCACGCTTTTGCGGGCGCTTGCCGGCCTATTGCCGCTCAGCGGCGGCACGATCTCGTGGTCGCCCTTATCCGGTGCAACACTCTCCGAACAGGCGCATTACGTCGGCCACGCCGATGCCCTCAAAGGTCTTCTCACTGTCGCCGAGAATTTGGCGTTTCTAGCCGCGATGCTCGACGCCGGAAATGGCGGCATGCCGGTCGCAACCGCACTCGCCGAGTTTGGCCTCTCGCATGTTGCAAATCTTCCGGTGACCTATCTCTCGGCCGGACAAAAACGCCGCGCGGCGCTCGCCAAACTCCTGGTCACAAAGCGTCCGGTGTGGCTTCTCGACGAACCTTTGAGCGCCCTCGACGCCGCTTCCCAGGCGCTGCTCGCGGTAATCATGGGGGCGCATTTGGTGCAAGGCGGCATGATCGTCGCTGCTACCCATGCGAGGCTCGATCTCGCAGGCCAAGAACTGCGGCTTGGGGCGAGGCCATGAAAAATGGGCACGACGCGCCGGTAAGCCCCGTGCTGGGAGCGAGCCTTTCTGCGCTTTTCGTTCGTGAGATGCGGGCCGGACGGCGGATCGGCGGCGGCACCAGCCTCAGCGTGGTTTTTTTTCTTATCCTCGTCACCCTGACCGCCTTCGCGGTCGGCCCAGATCTCGCGCTTCTCGGCAAAATCGCTCCGGCAATTCTTTGGATCTCCGGCCTGCTCGCAACCTTGCTTGGGCTCGACAGGCTGTTTCAGGCCGACCACGAGGATGGTTCGCTCGATCTCCTTTTAACCAGCGGCACGCCGCTGGAATTGATCGTTCTCGTGAAATGTCTCGCGCATTGGATCCTGACCGGTCTGCCGCTTGCCGCCGCCGCGCCCTTTTTTGGCCTCATGCTCGACCTGCCAACGAGCCAGCTTTTGAGCGTCACCCTTTCTCTGGTCGCGGGCACACCCGCCCTGACCTTGATCGGCGCGATTGGCGCGGCGTTGACGGTCAGCCTGCGGCGCGGTGGACTTCTGTTCGCGGTGTTGATATTGCCGCTTTGTGTGCCGGTTCTAATTTTCGGCGTCGCGGCCGCCGGAGCGGGAGCGGGTTCGATGGTCCCCTTCGCGACCCCGTTTCTGATCCTCTGCGCCCTCACTTTGGTCGCCCTTGCCAGCGCGCCTTTCGCGGCAGCTATTGCCTTGCGGCAATTAAACTCTTGAGGTTCACCGCGCCTGGCCCGATCTCAAAAAAACTTGCTGACTTTTTGGGATCCCGCGCTAGAAAGCATGCATGAAAACCTTCTTGCTTGCCATTTGCATGGTCGGAGCTCTGATTGCCGCAAGCGCCGCGCCATCTCTAGCGGCGGATTTCTCCCGTCTAGGAGGGGATAAACTTAGCCAAGCCGATGCCTGCCATACGAATTGCCGGGCGAATGCGGATGCGTGCCGGAGTCTCTGCTCGGATCCCGAGGAGCAGGCCCAGTGCATTGTCGAATGCGATAAATCCGCGTGCAATGCGAATTGCAATAAATTCGAGGACGCCTGCAAGCAGCGCTGTCCAACAGGCGGCTGACCACGGCGACACTTTCTTCAACGGGGAAACAGCGCCAGCGCCTCTGCGGCAAGCACACCGCCAGTGATGGAAATCGCTGCGAAAGGGGCGGCGTCCGCCACCTGCCGGCTGCTCAGCATGATCTGCCCGATCTTTGTTGCGAGTTCATCGATCGAGGCGGCAAACACCACCCGGCCGATGCCACACCAGATAATGGCGCTCATGCACATAGCGCAAGGTTCGCCGGAGGTGTAAAGGGTGGTGCCCTTGAGCTCATCGGCGGGCCTCACCGCGACGAAGCGCCGGATCGCCACCATTTCGCCGTGCGCCGTCGGGTCGTTCGTGGTTCTGCCCAAATTGAGGCCCGTCGACAGCACTTCATCCTCGCGGACGATGACCGCGCCGAAGGGGAAGTCTGCCCGAGCCGCCTCGGCGATGGCTATCCGCATAAAGTGCTCGTCGCCGGGAAGGGGCGGCGCCAATGCCGCGCCTCCAAAAGCCTGGCGCGGCGCACCGAGGGCAGCCCCGGCAAGGCCCACACCCATCATCGTTGCAAGAACTTGACGCCGGTCATTGCCGGGACCTTGGGTTAGACCATTGCAGCGCGCGCCCATAAGACTCCCCATTCTCTCGTGCTTTGTATCTCTCAATTGCCAGTTCGTACTACAGTTGTAATTGATCGGCTCGCTTCCGATAGTATACTCGCTTTGCCAGACTGGCTACGTCCAACGAAAGTTCATGTCTGGAGGTCGCGCGATCCGTAGATGGGTCATGAGTCGTCGCAATTGCTTCACGCTGATCGCAACGAGAGTTGTGGTTTGGATCTGCGACAGCGGATGGACTTCTTTTGTTCGCTTTGGCAGTGGCGATACTGATTTGCGCTTCGTTCGAACGCGCGCGTAATCCAGCTAGAAACGCCAATTCTAAGCTGCGGCTTTTACGTTTATCGCGATTCGCGGCGCAAACCGGTATTCCTATCGCGGAAAGTACCGGGTACGATCATTTCTCTTTCCACTCTTTGCCCGCGGCATGACATTGCCCAGAGAATCTGCGACTCTTCGACGGTCACGTTCCAAAAGGCGCGCGCCTTCGCCAAAGAGCGGGAAGATGCGCGCCGAAAGGATGGGTCATGTTCGATAGCGTCACGGTGACGGCCGCAGCCCGTCTTCACCTTGGATTTCTCGATATGAATGGCGGACTTGGCCGCCGCTTCGGAAGTCTCGGGCTAGCGATCGACCGGCCCGCAACCCGCCTGACAATCTGCCGCGCGCCGACACTGGCTGTCGAGGGGCTAGAGGCGGAGCGCGCGGAGCGCCATCTCGCTCGTCTCGCGCGCCACTTGGACCTTACTCCGGATTATGGCTTGACTATTCACGATGCCATCCCGGCGCATGCGGGCCTCGGCTCTGGGACCCAACTCGCGCTTGCCATTGCCACCGCGTTGCGCCGTCTGGAAGGATTATCGCCAGACGATTCAAACGATGCACTACTGCTGCAGCGAGGCGCGCGTTCCGGCATCGGTTTGGGCCTTTTCCAGCGCGGCGGTCTCATTGTCGATGGTGGTCGCGGCGCGCGAACTACGACACCGCCTGTCGTGGCCCACATGGATTTCCCGCCACAATGGCGGGTGATTATCGTTCTCGACCCGCGAACCGAAGGCTTGCACGGCCGAAGCGAACAAGCCGCGTTTACGCGCCTGGCCGATTTCGAAGCCGCTTCGGCCGCGGAAATCTGCCGGCTTGTTCTCGTCAAGGCTTTGCCGGCGTTGGCCGAACACGATATCGGTTCTTTCGGTGACGCGATCGCGCGTCTCCAGGAGATCGCCGGCGACTATTTTGCACCGGCCCAAGGCGGCGCGCCCTATGCGAGCGCTGCCGTGGGCCGGGTGATGGAGGAGCTTCGACGGCACGGCGCGAAAGGTGTCGGCCAATCGTCTTGGGGACCGACCGGATTTGCGTTCGCGGCCGATGCGAGGGAGGCGCGGCATTTGTATAATCGCACCCGCGAAAATACAGTCGCGCACGGACTAGACATAGCTATCTGCAAAGGAGTAAATCACGGCGCGCTCGTCGAGGGGGAAACCTTCGCCACGATCAGGTAGCGGCAAAAAGACCCGGGAGGATATGTGGCCCCGAAGAATATTTTGCACATGTTCAGTCCACTGCGGCACATGAGCCCTTTCGACGTAAACATGGCGCTCGACGCCGGATTTGATTCCATCACTCCCTATATAGGGGTTACTCTCGACGACATCGCGCCGTTGGTGCAGGATGCCATGTTTTCGCGCTCCCCAAGGGATGCGGTGCGGACTGCCGTTTTCATCGGCGGAAAGGACGCCGGCCTCGCCCTCGACATGATGGACCGGCTGCGCCAAACCTTGTTGAAGCCGTTCGAAATTTCCGCCTTTGCCGATCCGGCTGGGTCTTTCACGACTGCTGCCGCCATGGTGGCATGCGTCGAGAAACTCCTGAAACAAAAGAAAGCTAAGTTGCTCGGCCAGACGAAAATCGTGATCTTTGGAGCGACCGGCCCGACCGGCTACACAACCGGCGTTATCGCTGCGCTTGAGGGCGCGGAAGTGACCCTCGCCGGGCGCGAGTTGAGCCGTGTGAAAGCCAAGGCCGACGAGATCAAGCAGAGATTTGGCTTGGATGTCCACGCCGTCCAAACAAAAATGCCAGAAGAATTTTCATCGGCGCTAGCCGGTAAGGAAGTTGCGCTTTGCGTTGCCGCGGCAGGAGTGCAAGTTCTTTCGGCAGCGATGCTTGCCTCGGCCAAATCCCTGCTCGTTTGCGCGGATGTAAACGCGGTACCACCAGCGGGTATCGAGGGCCTCGATCTCCACGCGAACGGCGCCGGGCTGGTCGGCGGCAGTCTCGGGATTGGACCGCTTGCCATTGGCGATGTGAAATACAAAACGGAATATGCAATGTTCCAGCGCGTGGCGACGTCGTCCCGAGCGGTCAGTCTCGATTTTCGCGATGCGTTCAGTTTTGCGCGCGAGATCGCCTGAAGCCGGCGCCGCAATTCTGATCGCGGCGCCTTCCGGTCGAGCCTTGGCGGCGGCCGCGCGTCGGGCAGGATATAGACCGCTCGTCGCCGATTTTTTCGACGATCTGGATACGCGCGGCTTCTGCGCTGCCAACCGGCTTATCGCGGGCGGTCTTGACACCGGATTTGAGGCGGGGAGCCTCATCGGCACGCTTGAAGAGCTTGCCAAGAAAGTGACGCCATGCGGCTTCGTCTATGGCGCCGGGTTCGAGGACCGCGCCGAACTCCTGGAACTTGTTGCGCAGCGCTGGACGCTCTTTGGCAACCCTCCAGAGGTGGTGCGCAGCGTGAAGGATCCGGTGCGATTGGCGGAGCTTTGCACCTCACTCGGCATTACGCACCCTAAGATCAGCGCGCGAATCCCGACGGACCGCCGGCATTGGCTTGTCAAAAGCGCGGGTGGGTCGGGCGGAAGCCATGTCGCGCCGGCCGGGACGTTTCGCGCGGAAGGCGAGAAGATTTACTTCCAGCGCATCGCCGCGGGCGAGTCTGTTTCGATCCTGTTTCTTGGCGATGGAGCCAAGGCGCAGGTCGTCGGATTGAGCCGTCAATGGGCGACGCCGGCGCCGGGGGAACCCTTTCGTTTCGGCGGCAGCTTTCGC
>DATBQJ010000182.1:0-5345 GCA_036560885.1 Methylocella sp. | reverse complement strand
TGGGCGGGGCTTGCCATGCGCGAGAGTCCGTCCATGTGGTTTCGCAGTCACACATCGCGCTGACTTCGACGAAAACATGCAGACGTCCCCTTCGCGGGAGCGGCTCTCGTCCGCTCAACGACTGGTTTGGGCGCGAAGCGGCCATCGATCGTGTGTTTAGCCAAAGTCCGCCTTGGGTCACGGTGAGAAGAACACGTGGCGAGCATAAGTTTTCCGCGTTGCCTCCGATAGCTGCCGGAAATCGAGCCTGACGGCAATCACGCTCGGCGCCATAACGGGACTGACGAACCGCTCGTCAGCAACGTTAATGGGCAGAGCGCGAGCAGCGCCACGAAATGGACTTTTAACGGCCATTCAAACCAAACCTTCTGCTTGGAGGCTGCGGGCTGTGGCGAGGATGCTTTCTGAAGCCGGACGCGTCGTCCAACCTAGCATTTGCCGCGCTTTTTCCGATGAAACTCGCCGCTCTTTTCCGAGGTCGAACAACCGGCTGCGCACAACCGGGTCGAAAACGGCGAACACACGGACGAGGAAGTCTGGAAAGACCAGAGAAGGCACTTTCCTTGCCTTTTTTCCAAGCCCTTGTTTGAGAACGCCGGCTATTTCCTTCAACGAATAGTAATCCCCTGAGCCAATAAACCGTTGCCCCGCGGCCGAACGCGTTGTCATCGCCAGAGGTGCAATCGGGCGATGTCGCGGACGTCAACGAGGTCAAAGCCAAAGCGCGGGAGTGCGGGGATCGAGCCGTCAAGGAGCTTTTTGACGATTTCGAGCGAAACCGAGAAATCCCGGCCGAAAACCGGCCCGATGACGAAACTCGGATTTATTGTCACGAGCTCGATCGCCCCGCCTTGAGCGTTATGCCATGACCATGCTGCACGCTCGGCGATGGTTTTGGAACGATCATAGGGCCCGCTGTCGGCGCGATTTGTTTCATCGGTCCAATCGGACTCGGTAAACGCCGACGCGCGCCCAACGTGACCATGAACAATGGCGGCGATCGAAGATGTCATGACCACACGCTTGACGCCAGCATCGCGCGCAGCATTGAGTACTCGCAATGCGCCATCGCGTGCCGGCCTGACGAGTTCATCATCGCTCTTTGGAACGATCGCGGGGACAGGCGAGGCGACATGCAAGATGTAGTCTATACCAGCGACAGCGTGGTCCCAGCCCTGATCGGAATTGAGATCAGTCTCGAAGAATTCTATCGAGGGCGCCCCAGCGCCAATTTTCGCGATGCTGGCCCGCACCTGGCCGGCCTTTGCGAGATTTCTCACCGTCGCGCGTACACGCCAGCCATCGAGAAGCAGCTGAGCGATACAGAATCCAGCAATATAGCCGGACCCTCCCGTCACAAGAACAGTACCAGGCGAGGCGACAGTCATCGTCAATGAACACCAAGTTAGCACGCTGCGATGGGGTGCGCGTTCTTCTTGAATATCGCGTACCACTATCTTGTGGACGGAGCTACGCTAGGGTGAGGACTCCGGTATCGGTCAGCGCCTCGTCAAAGCGCCGCAATCGGCATTGCCCGAAGTGCCAGGGCGCGGCGGCGAGGGGATGGCTGGCCGAACGCGAGGCCGAGCTGCTGCCCGCACCATATTACAATGTGGCCTTCACGTTGCCGACGGCGATCGGCGACATCGCCTACCAGAACAAGGCCGTGATTTACGACCTTATGTTAAAGGCCTGCGCAGAGACGATGATCACGATCGCGGCCGATCCAAAACACCGGGCGCGCGGATCGGCGTGATATCCGTACTGCACACCTGGGTATCGGCGCTCATCCACCAACCGCATGTCCACATGATCGTTCCGGGCTGGGGCATTTCCTTGGACGGCCAGAGGTCGGTATCCTGTCGGCCGGGCTTCTTCCTGCCGGCGCGCGTGCTCTCGCGGCTGTTCCGCCGGCTGTTTCTGGAAAAGCTTGTCGCCACTTATGCCGTCGGGCGCCTGCAATTCCTTGGCGCGCACGCCAACCTCGCGGACCGCGATGCCTTCGCGGAATATCTGACGCCATCGCGCGGGGTCGAATGGGTGGTCTACAGCAAACACCCCTTCGGCGGCCCTGAGGCCGTGCTGGATTATCTGTCGCGCTATGCCCACCGCGTCGCCATCTTTAACAGCCGCCTGCTTGCCCGCGACGGCGCCGGTGTCGCGTTCAAGTACACGGATTACCGCGTCGATGGCCACGCGCGGCAAAAGGTCATGAGCCTCGCGACCGACGAGTTCATCCGTCGCTTCCTTATCCATGTCCTGCCAAAGGGTTTTCACCGCATCCGCCATTACCGCCATCAGGCCGGTGCCGTCGCCTAAGCCGCGCGCCGCCCCGGCCTGTTCCTTTAGGCGGGCAATTTTGCGCGCCTGTCTCTCTGCGCCGGTAATCGAGATGTTTAGGTAGCGGCTCTCGACTCGGATGAACGGGCGAGGCCCGCCTCCGTTGAGGACGGCGCGCCCGAGATAGGCCCAGGGGCATCACAAGGACGACGAGCATAGCTCGCTATTTCCCTGAATGAGCCGGGAGCTATTACCCAGAGGGTACTGCCACACGTTCTCGCATCCTGCCTGGATCTGTTGGCGCACTTATCATCAAGCAGCGCTTCCGCACCTACAATGTTCCCGGCAACGCACTGGGGTCGGTGGTTAAAAGATAGAAACCGACCCTGCTGCCACCGAACGTCGCTCCAATAACAGTTAGTGTTTGGCTTCCATGGAAAACTTGCCTGACGGAAGACCGCGATTGGGCAGCTTAAAAGGATTCACGTGGACCAATCTATCCGTCTCGATCTTCATCGTCGCAAATCTGTGCCCGAGAAGTGGCGAGCTAAGAAAAGACCAGGCTCTGTGAATTTCCGCTTGGTGGCGGCGCGGGAACTCAGCGATCTTCGGGGCGATGCAGGCCACATGAATGTGCAGCCCCGCCGCTTCGGCTTCGATCCCATGCGCGACATCCAGGTGCTCTGCCCGATGAACCGCGGCGGGCTCGGAGCCCGTTCGCTGAATATCGAACTGCAGCGGGCTCTCAATCCGAGAGGAGAACCAAAGGTCGAGAAATTCGGGACGACCTTTGCCGTCGGCGACAAAATCATGCAGATCGAAAATGACTACGACAAAGAGGTCTACAACGGCGACATCGGCTACGTCGGAGCCATCGATCTCGAACTCGGCGAGATGACGATCGCTTTCGATGGACGGCCGGTCGCCTATGCCTTGGGTGAACTCGACCAGATCGTCCTCGCTTACGCAACGACCATCCATAAATCGCAAGGCTCGGAATTTCCCGCTGTCGTCATTCCCGTCACGATGCAGCACTATATGATGCTGCAACGCAATCTGCTTTACACCGGTGTCACCCGTGGCAAGCGGCTCGTCATCCTGCTCGGGCAGAAGAAAGCGGTGGCGATCGCCGTCAAGAACGTCTCGGGCCGGCGGCGCTGGTCGAAGCTGCGTGAATGGCTTAATCCGGTTGGTTTTTCGGTCCCGCGATTGATTGGCGCCTGACCCGAGAGGGAGAATTCCGATGCAGGGCAAGACGGTGGTCATTACCGGCGGCACCTCGGGGATTGGCGAGATTGCCGCGGAACGGCTTGCGCAAATGGGCGCCCGGATCGTCCTGATCGCGCGGGACAAGTTGCGCGGAGAGGCGACCCTAGCGCGGCTTCACGAGAGGGCGCCAGACCTTGACCACGCGGTCTATTACGCCGATCTGGCGCGCATTTCCGAGATGAAGCGCGTGGCCGCCGAAATGGACAGCCAGGAACCGCGGATCGATGTCTTGATCAATAACGCAGGGGCAATGTTCGCCAACCGCAGGCTCACCGAAGATGGCCTCGAATGCACTTTCGCGCTGAATCACATGGCGTATTTTGTTGTTACCGAGGGGCTGCGCGAACGGCTCCTGGCCTCCGCGCCGGCGCGCATCATCAGCACAGCTTCGGCTGCGCATCAGGGAGCCAAACTCGATTTCGACGATCTGCAATTGGCCAAAAGTTTTGGACCCATGAAAGCCTATGGTCGCTCCAAGCTTTGCAACATACTTTTCACCCTCGAACTCGCCCGCCGCCTGGATGGCACGGGAGTCACCGCCAATTGCCTGCACCCCGGATTCGTCGCCACGCGCTTCGGCGATGAAAGCGGCGGCGTGATCTCGCGCTTCGTTGGGCTCGCCAAGCTCTTTGCAATTCCCCCAGAAAAGGGCGCGGAAACAATCATCTATCTTGCCTCTTCGGCCGCCGTCGCGGAAACGACGGGAGTATATTTCTACAAGTCCCGCCCGATAGCGCCGTCGCATGCGGCGCGGGACGATAGGGCGGCGTTGTTGCTCTGGGAACGCACCGCGGACTTGGCGGGCTTGACCATTTAGGGTAACTGCAAACCGTCCCATGCGGGTAGGTTTGTTGTTAGCTACGTGAATCAGTCAGCCTAAAATGACAGACGGAGTTGGAGCCCGCTTTCCAGCTGCTTCTCGCCGAGTGACGACAAGGTCATGCCGAGGAGGCGGATCCCTTTTGTGACCGGGAACAGTGGCTCGAGCAGTGCGTAGCTAAGCTGCTCGATTTCGGCTCGCGTCGAAAAGAGCGCCTGACCGGTCCGGCTTCGCGTGATCTGCTGGAAATCGGCATATTTCACTTTCAGTGTCACCGTGCGCCCGCGAATCTCTGCTCCCTCGCAAGTGCGCCAGACCTTTTCGATGATCGGCTGGAGCACCTCGCATGCGGCCTCGAATGTGAAGATATCGGCAGAAAGGGTATTTTCCGCCCCGATCGACTTGCGGATCCGGTCGGCTCGGACAGGCCGTTCATCGACGCCGCGCGCGATCCAGTAATAATATGGCCCCAGCTTCCCGAAGTGCTGCTGAAGGAAGGCAAGCGTCTGCTTTTTGAGGTCGAACCCAGTTTTGATCCCGAGTCGATTCATCTTCGCTGCCGTCGCCGGCCCAACGCCGTGGAACTTCTCGACCAGCAAACTTTCGACGAACGCAGGTCCCATCTTCGGTGTAATGACGAAGAGGCCGTCGGGCTTGCAATGATCCGAGGCGAGCTTAGCGAGGAATTTGTTGTAGGACACACCCGCGGAGGCCGTTAGGCCAATATCAGTGCGGATCCTCGCCCTGATCGTCTCTGCCATCTGCGTCGCCGATACGGTCTCCTTCAAATTCCCGGTAACATCGAGATAGGCCTCATCGAGCGAGAGCGGCTCGATGATTGGCGTGTACTCGGCGAAAATCGTACGTATCTGGAGCGACACCGCCTTGTAAACATCGAAGCGCGGCTTTACGAAGATCAGATTGGGACATTTGCGCTTGGCGGTGACCGACGGCATTGCGGAGTGCACGCCGAATT
>DATBQJ010000181.1:0-5693 GCA_036560885.1 Methylocella sp. | reverse complement strand
GACCGGCATGAATCGAAAAGTTGGGTCGATCGCGTCGCTGACGATCGTTGCCGCGATGCCATAGCGTTCGATGATCGATTGCCAAAAATGGACGCTCGCGCCGCCCAACGGATCAATCCCGATCTTTACACCGGACGAGCGGATCGCCTCCATGTCGACGACATTCGCGAGGTCGCCGATATACGAGCCAACGTAGTCGTGGCGGTGGAGGTTGGGAGATTTGCGCGCGCGGTCGTAAGAGATTCGGCGCAAGCCCTTGAGATTTTCTTCGATAAGCGCGTTTGCGGTGCGCTCGATCCAGTTTGTTACGTTGGTATCGGCCGGTCCACCATTCGGCGGATTGTATTTGAAACCGCCGTCCTCGGGTGGATTATGCGAAGGTGTGATGACGATCCCGTCGGCGAAACCGCTCTTGCGATCCTTATTATAGGTCAGGATCGCATGCGAAATGACGGGCGTCGGCGTGTATCCATCGCGCTCGTCAATCATCACGTTAACGTCATTTGCGGCAAATACTTCGAGCGCGCTTGCAAAGGCGGGTGCGGACAGCGCGTGTGTGTCGATTCCAACAAACAGCGGGCCGGTTATGCGGCTTCGGCTCCGGTGATGACAAATCGCTTGACTGATGGCCAGAATGTGTACCTCGTTGAAGGTGTTGTCGAAGGCGGATCCGCGATGACCCGACGTGCCGAAGGCTACGCGTTGTGCCGGGACCGTCGGATCCGGTTCGCCGGTGAAATACGCTGTCACCAGTCGCGGCACATTGACCAGCATTGACGGCTCGATTGTTTTCCCTGCGAGCGCGCTTACCTGGCTAGCCACCTCTTTCTCCCTTCAACAGCGAGGAATCTTGCGGTCGCGTTTAGATGGCGAAGGCGGAAAGGACAAATCACATTCAATGCGCCGCGACGCGCATAAACACTCCGAGCTACTTCTGCCCTCGTGCGATTTTGCGATTTGGCCTGGTCAGCCTGGCCAAGATAGAGATCTTCGCGCCCCGGTTCTCATAAAACCTTCGGCGTTAAAGCGCCATTATTAAAACCAGGATTCCGCTACACTGGTCGACTGACTGTCACGCCATCTCGCTTCCACCTCAGCTAATATCGTCGGCCTTCACGTTCGCGAGCGCTTCCTTTATTCCATCATGCAAGCGCTCTGGCCTTCGCTGATTACCGCGGCAAGAGCCATCGCGTTCTCTTCCCGCATGTCTTCGATTAGCAGGCGGAGCCGCTGGCCGACTGCGAGCCGTAATCGAGATACGCTACCCCTTGGCGACGACTATGCACCCCTCCAGGAGACTGGCGCACAGCGCATTGGCGTAGGGCAGCACATAATTCCCGCGACATCAGCTGAAGACGGCTTTGTCGTTGGTGTCCAATTCAACTGTCATGTCGTTGTGGGCCGTCGGCAATAACGGGCGCACGGCACGTTTGCCCCAGCGGCGGCGAAGTCCCAGGACATCACAGACTAAAATGCCAGTATAGATGCCCGGGCCGCTGGAATAGATTCGCCAGCCACCCTCGATGCCGATTTTGCCTGCTTTGAGCTGCCAATATTCGGCGCTTGCGGCATAGCGGTCTCGGAACGCCGCATCGCTGCTGCTGAAATAGGCGTTGCGTTGCCGGGGCAGGGCCTGCGCCAGGCGGTCGGTCACAGCGAGAGGGTTTGCGAGCTGGAGCGCCTGCCACAGCGCGTCGGCTTCGCCGAGGACGGCCATGGACTCGGCATAGCGAAGATGCGCGTGAACATACATGAGGCCAATTTCGCGCCCGAAGAAAGAAGATGACTCGGCGCGTTGGAACACGGTTTGCGGGCCGCCGTGGTAAGCGACGGGGCGATCGATTAGCCGGGCGCCATCGGGGAAGAGTAAATGCTCGCGGATGAGCCGAAGATGGTGCTTGGACTGTTGCGGTGTAAACAGCCCGCCAATGATGCTCTGGGTCATCGGCAACAGCGAATATTTGAGGCCAGTGCGCGTGTCGCTCGGGTGAAGAAGCAGCTCAGGCGGTCCGCCATTCGGCTCGAACAGGCCATAGCCCGCGACCGTGTCGTCACGCAGAAGATAGCGGTTGAAGTCGAGGCGCATCTCACTTGCGAGCTGGCCAAGCGCCTCAGCCTCGCCGGGTCGACCGGCCCGGCGCAGCACTTCGGCATAGCGGTTGAGCTGTTGAAAAAGCAATGCAATCGTCCAGCTGCTGACCATCCAGTCATGCATCTTGGAATCGATGGGCTGGAGCGAATCGTTCCAGTCGCCGTGGCCATATCGGATGAGATGTGTACCGGGGATGAAGCGCTCGCGCACGGTTGCAATCAATTTTTCGACATGGGCGGCGACGGTATCCTTATGCGCCGTCCGCTCGAAGGTATCTTGGCGCCGCCATGCGACTGGCTCGTCAAGGAAGCCTAAGTCATTGGTGACCTCGATGTAGTCGTTCAGCGCCTTGAGTGGCCAGACGATCACGTCTCCGTGGCTTACCCTGTCCTGGATAATCGAATAGGGTTCGAGCATAAACCATTGCGGCCAGTCGCCCTGCGTTTCGTACTGTTGCGCGAAAACGATACGCAGAATCTCTTTGACCGGTTCGTCGTGTTCCAACGCCAGCAAGAACTCCACCGGTCCCTGGCAAACGTCGCGGGTTCCCCAGGCGGCCGCGGTATATTGCTCAAGTCCGCGCGGTACGGTCAGATGGATCATCGCGTTGTGCGCGAACCACGGGAGCAGCGTGTCGAGAGCGGCACCCTCGTCACCGCCGTTCCTGACGCGGAGATTGCGTGTGACACGTCTCCAGTAGTGTGTGGCCGGGGTCAGGAGATCATTATCTTCGACGCCATGCTGATATTTCTCCGCAAGTCGCCTCGCGGCCTCGGCGTCGGTCATCGAGCCGACGGCCGCGAAACAAAGTTCGTGCGTTGGTCGCGTGCGGAACGCGAAATAGGCTCCTTCGCGGGGCTGCCCGTCGGAGTAGAGCAACTCGTCACCACCAATCGCTTCAACCGCGTCGGGTGTACTGGTGACAAGATGATAATACGCGTTGGGGTAGTGCTGGCCCCACAGCCAGTTTGGGTCAGGCCGGAATGAAAAGCGTTTGGATTGCGTATCAACCTCGATAAAACCGTCGCTTTCGAGCTCGCGCTCGCCCAACACCAAGTGTCCGAAGACGAGGAAGCGGCAGGGGTCGCCCTCGACGGTGCAACGCCATTGCATCGCTGGTTCCTCGCCGGAAGCGATGGCGCGCACGGTGATCGTGCGACCGCCGAGACGATAGATCCAGCGGCAGTCGGAAAGACCCATTTCGAACGCCGACGGAACGGTGAGCAATCGCCAGCCGCCATCGGTATCGATCAGAATTCGCAGACCACTAGCGCGTGTGATGTTGTAGGGGTCGCGCGAGACCGAAAAAAGTTTGTGAAAAGATGTGTTGCCGATTGTCAGCTGGGCACCGAACACGCCCTGCATCCAGCACGTCGCGCAAAGCGTTGTCTCATCGGGCAGCATTGCTTGGCCGGACCGCAGGAGCGTGCCGTGGCGGCGCAGCACGAGCAATTCCTTTTCCCTGAGCACGACATGGCGGTTGTGCGGCGGCTCGGGCGTGAAGAAGGAGAGGAGCCTTCCGTTCAGCCGCTCTTCGTGTTGTCGCTCCGGGTAGCGTCGCGAAAGATCCTCTGCACCAATTGGGTCAGCCACTGCTGGCGGAGCATTCTGCACCAGGGTCCGTACCGGCGCCGCCAGAATGGTGTCGATCGGGCCTTGATCAGACCATGCTATGGCATCAATCCGCGCGAGGTCGGAATCGTTCGACGCGTCGGCGTGATCGGGATCGTAGAAGCCAAAGAACCGCCATGCCGTACTCGAGCCGGGCGTCAGCGCGGCAGGGGCGGATTGGATAGCGGCGCAGGCAACTTCACATTGGAGCCGTTCGCTCGGCAAGCCAACGCCGAAATCGAAGCTGACCGCATCGCTGTCGCGAAAGAGCGGCCCAAAGAGTTGCATCCCGTCGGTCGCAAAGCCGCTCGCGCCATCCAGGCAGCCATGGACGGCCCACGGATGGCGTCCATCCTGCGCCAAGTTCTGCCGGCTCATGACGACGGGTCCGCAATGCGGGTGGCGGGCAATATGGTGGTCGATGTATTGCGAGGTGAAGGCCTCATTATTCATCACAAAGCCGCGGTCGCCGAGGCCAAGGTCCTGGATGAGAATCGCATCCATGGGTTGAGTCGCGGCGCCAATATTCGTCACTTCAAGACGCCACATCCAAGCAGCGTCGTGCGGATGCAGCGACAGCGTTGCACGATGGCGGAGGCCGGCCGTCTCGCCTTCCCACACAAACCCATCGCTGGCGGCCTGGAAGCGACCCCTAGCGCCCGGTCCGATGACCTGCGCACAGAGCTGCTCCCCGCTGCAGATGCGCAGATAAAGCCGGGCAATACCCCCGTCGATGGGAGAGCCGAGCAGTTGATTGATCATCGTCGCCCCGCCCGGGCGCCTATGTTCGATCGAGAATATGCAGCCGTTCGGCAGAACACTGATCGCTATGCCGGCGCTGTTCTCGATCTGATTCAGACCAAGATCACGTTCGCGCGGCGTTTTCCAACTTCGCACTCCCGACGGCATCATCGTGCTTTCTGGCAGCTAAAAAAGCCGAGCCGCTTCAGGCCGGTCCTGACATCGGGA
Source organism: Methylocella sp. (assembly GCA_036560885.1). Taxonomy (GTDB): domain Bacteria; phylum Pseudomonadota; class Alphaproteobacteria; order Rhizobiales; family Beijerinckiaceae; genus Methylocapsa. Next base: position 1,021 of record DATBQJ010000181.1, on the reverse strand, counting down.
TCGGTCACGAACAGCTTCCACAGGAGTCCCGTCCGGTAACTCTCGATCATGATCACGGCCAACCCCTGATCGATCGCGAGATAGGTTTTGATCCTATCTCCCAGCAGATCGTAAAAATGGCGAAGCGCGCGCATCGCCTGTTCCGGCACATAGGGAAAGCTCGACAGCGCCGCCGTGAGGGTGATGACGCCAGTGTCATTGCCGGGAGCATGCGCAGCATAGCCTACCGGATCGTCACTTGCCGTCAAGCCCCAGCACGCGGGACATCTGCCATTCCTCGATCGGCGACTCCTACACCAACCTCGATCAGGGGCTATACCCAGAACCGCTTCAACTCCTCAGGACGGCACAAGCGCCCCCTGCGCGGAGGATCTTTTCACAAAGTGTGTCAGCTGCCGCGCGCGAGGGGGCAGGTGCCCGTACCTGATAGTATGGAGCGAAGCCTCGGCTGGGCACACGACCGCCGATGATCATCGGTTCGCTGTTGCCAATAAGAGCGGAATACCTGCTCCTGGCGCGCATGTAAGCGGCCAGCGCCGCAGCCTTTGAAAAACTGCCGGCGAGCTGGACGCCCCATGGCGCAAAGAGCGCCGAGGGGGCAACCGGCCGAAATTCTGAGCTGCGAATGGCGGCTGTTGCCTGTAAACAGGATAGATTCGGGGATATTGCGCCGTCGGTCGTGGTCTCCGCGGCGGCGGCGCCGACCCAGTCTTCGACTGGATGTCGCGTGATGGTCAGAACGTATTCCCGGGTCTCGGCCGGCAAATTGCCGTGGCCGGCGAGCCATTTCGCAATACGGTCAGGACCGGCATTGTAGGCCGCGGCGGCCAGCCCAAGATTGCCGAAGCGTTGTTTGAGGTCGGCGAGAAGTTCGGCGGATTTGGGGATCGCTTCTTCGGGATCGAACGGATTGGCTAGACCACGCTCGTCAGCCGTCCTCGGCATGAATTGTGCAATCCCTTGCGCGCCGGCGGGACTGATCGAGTTGGGTCGAAAGCTGCTTTCCTGCCATATCAGCCGC
>DATBQJ010000180.1:0-8646 GCA_036560885.1 Methylocella sp. | reverse complement strand
TTGCGCAAAATGGCTCGCCGAACCGTCGATGCACTGTGGGACGGCATCGGAACCGCTCTCGACGACTTCCCCCCAACCGAATGCTTCAATTATTTCCGCAATGCAGGATATGGGTCCACCTAATCCGGATAGGCTCTAGCCCCGCGCGCGCCCAAGAAGCCGCGCCATTTCTTCCTCGAGCGAAACGGCGCCGTCTTGCGCCGGACCGGCCGCCGAAGGCTCCGAGAGACTGGGGGCAGCAGCAGCCGGAGCAGCCGATCCCGCGGATTGCGCCGCGGGCGCGTGGGAAAACTCAGGGTGCCGTCCTACGTCACCCGGCGAGGACGTCGGAATCGTCTCGATTCCAGGAAGCGAACTTGCGGCAAGTGAGTCCGCCGACCCTGTTCGAGGCGGGCTCGAGGCGGCTGGTTTTGCGGCGGACCCTTGCATCTGGCGCGACCCTGGGGGCCGCAAAAAAGGGGCGGCAGGCGGGCGCGGAAGTCCAGCGGCGGGATTGGGTGCGAGCTCGAGTTTTTGCGGCAGACCGGCGCCGCTATGGACCGCTTCGTATGGATTAGAAGGTTTGTCGTCCAACGGAGCGGCCGGCGGCATGCGCCTTGGCGGCAGAGGAAATACGGGCCGCCTTGCGGAGGGTAAAACGATCGCCGGCTCGAAATCTGGCATGGGCTCCTCGGCGGGGACAGCGGCCGTCAACTCGCTCTCCCGCTCCAACCCGCCGGCGGACGGAATTGGCATTTTGCGCTGCGGAAAATTCGCTGCTGGCGGCTCCGCCGGTGGAGGCCAAGAAATTCCGGCCAGCACCGGCGGCGCGTCGCGCGGCTCTCGTTCGCGCAACTCTTTGTCGCGAATTCTTGCTTCGCGAATGTCGCGGGGCTCGCGGCTTTCGGCGCGGATAATTTCCGATTCGATCAAGATGTCGTTGGGTCCCCCGATCATCAGCAAATGTTCGACATTGTCGCGTCGAATAATAACGAGTTGGCGCTGTCGGTCGAGGTCGAACGCGTCAACAGTCCCAAGCCGGGGCAGCCGGGCCCTACCATTTCGCGGCAACCGAACCCGGCGTCCGGAGGTCATGCGAAAAATAAGAGTCAACAGAGCAGCAGCGGCAAGGAAAGCGATCGCCGCGGTGGCAAAGGTGAAACTCTTGCTTGCAAAGAAACTTTCATACAAGCCTGGCATCTGGCGGCTCATTCTAAGAAAACAGCGAAAGGGGCTCGGCTAGCCTAGCATGTTTCAAGCCGCCCTGCCGGTCCAGGCTAGCAAATATTAACGAAACTCGTCAAAATATCGATTCGCACGAGCGGTCCCGCTAGCGTCCCGGCGAGGAAAAATTACCCGGACCTTCCGGATGGGCGGGATCGGCACCGAGACCTATGCGGCCGCGGGTGCCGGAAAAATCATAGCGGTACCAGTCCAATTCCTGGACTGGGAGGCCGTGCGGGATCCGGCCAGAAGGTGGATTTGGCGGCGCCGGCGCGTATCCGTAAGGCGCGTATCCGTAAAAAGACGCCTGCGCGATGGCGCCGCCAGAAGCTAGCATCGAGGTGATTATGATGGCTAGGAACTTGCAGTATGAGTACATTAACTCCTCCCGGCGGCACGATGCGAGACGAGACCGCTCGTGCGATTTTACTTGTCACACATCAACGCGCCAAAAGAGGCGAAGTTCAGCGGTAAGGTCCTTATATTCCACGAAAGTTTAAGATGGACAAATTGGCAGTGGATGCGCGAAAGCCCGCGTCGAGCAAAGCCGTCGCTTTGTTGCATTTCCAGCCACAATTGTGGGGCCTCGGATGAGGCGGATTGTCCATAGATTCGCAGATCCTTATTGCGCTTGCACCAGGTGAAACTTTATGAGCGAGCAACCCGCCGCCGCCGAAACCACACGCCATTGGAATCCGGTCTTGATCTTGGCGTTTGCCGTGTTTTTGACGGGCGTCGGCGCAGTTTATTCCTTCTTGCCCAATGACCCAGGAACCAGCCTCGCAATCTTGCTGCTCGCCCTCTTCGCGGTTGCCGGTATCGGCGCTTCCTTCGCTTTTGCAGTTGGCTTCCTGCAATTTTCCGGACAAGCGTCGAAGAACGACGTCGCCAAACTCATCTGCGACGGTGCAACCGCAGGGCTGATCGTGACCGGTGCCGGCGGCAAGATCATTTACGCGAACAATGCCTATTTGACGCTGGCGGGGGCACGCAGCCTTGCAGACCTGCGTACGGTGGAGCGGCTTTTTTCCGGATCCCAGGAGATTTGCGAGGCCATCTACCGGCTCGCCCAAGCCGCACGCGACGGCAAGAGAGCCACCGAGGAATTACGCTTGCCTCTAGCGCTCGGCGGCGCCGGCGGGGCCGGCTGGTACAAGATCACGGTCAGGCCGCTATCTGTCGCGAGCGCCAGGCGCGCCACCCTTTGGTCCGTTGCGGATGTAACGCGCGAGCGGGAAAAACAGGAAAGGGTTTTTCAGGAATTGCGGCAGGCCATCGATTTTCTAGACCACGCGCCAGCCGGATTTTTTTCATGCGGCCGGAACGGTGGCGTTTCCTACATGAACGCAACCCTTGCCGCCTGGCTCGGTTACGACCCGGCACAGGCCGGCACTGGAGGTCTCAAACTGACCGACTTCGTGGCCGGGGGCGGCGTCGCGCTCATCGCTTCAGTGACAGGCGGCGCGGGCGAGGTCCGCACCCGGCAATTCGATATCGACCTGAAATGCCGCAACGGTCAAAGCCTGCCCGTGCGCCTGTTGCACACCGTCGCGTTCGGTCAGGACGGTACACCCGGGCCATCGCGCACGCTTGTCCTCAGCCGCACTTCCGGCGAGGAACCGGCCGAGGATTTGCGCAAGGGAGAAATGCGCTTCGCGCGGGTACTCAATGCGACGCCGATGGCGATCGCCATGCTCGACGAAAGCGGACGGATCACGCGTTCGAACGCCGCTTTTGCGCACCTCATGCCGGAAGCCTTGAAGCAGCCTGCCGCGCGGTCGATCTTTGGCGGTATCCTCGATGGCGACCGCGGCGCCGTCGATGCTGCCCTCGCAGCGGCCTTCCAGTCGACTTCCGATATCCCGCCGGTCGATGTCGGCCTGGCCGGGGAAGGCGAGCGGTCGGCAAGGCTATTCTTCGCCGCGGCGGACGAGCACGACGGAAAATTTGCGACGATTTACGCGCTCGACACCACCGAACAGCGCGCCTTGCAAACCAACTTTGCGCAATCTCAGAAAATGCAGGCGATAGGACAGCTCGCCGGCGGCGTGGCGCATGATTTCAATAATGTCCTGACCGCGATCATCGGTCATTGCGACCTGCTTCTTGCCAATCACCGGCCAACCGATCCGGCGTTCCGGGACATCAATCAAATCAAGCAAAACGCCAACCGCGCGGCCTCGCTGGTGCGCCAGCTGCTGGCCTTTTCGCGCCGCCAAACATTGCGGCCCCAGGTCTTGCAATTGGCCGATGTCCTCTCTGACCTGCAAATGCTGATGCGGCGGCTGGTCGGCGAGAAAATCGATCTCGAACTGCGCCACGGCCGCGACCTTTGGCTCGTCGAGGCCGACGTCAATCAGTTCGAGCATGTCCTCGTCAATTTGATCGTCAATGCGCGCGATGCGATGCCGCAAGGCGGCAAGATCATCTTGCGGACCCGCAATATCGTGGCGGCCGAATGCGCCGGTTTCAACGAGGCATCGTTGGATCCAGGCGATTATGTCGCAATCGAGGTCGAGGATTTCGGCTATGGCATCGCGCCGGAAGTCAAAGACAAAATCTTCGAGCCATTTTTTACCACCAAAGAAATTGGAAAGGGTACCGGTCTTGGCCTTGCCATGGTGTACGGCATCGTAAAACAGACCGGCGGCTATGTTTTCTGTTCGAGCACGCTCGGCAAGGGGACGGTTTTTACAATTCTCTTGCCCCGCTATAGACCCGACGAAGCCCATCCGGTCCGTCCCGCCGAAAAAGTGGCCGCGCCGGCTGCCGACCTCACCGGCCACGGCACGATTCTCCTCGTCGAGGACGAAGAGGCGGTCCGGGCGTTCGGAGCCCGCGCGCTTGCCTCGCGCGGCTATACTGTTTTGCAGGCGGCCTCGGGACTCGAGGCGTTGCAAATCGCCGAACAAAACGGCGGGAAGATCGATCTTATCGTGTCCGACGTCGTCATGCCGGAGATGGACGGCCCTACCATGTTCGGCGAATTGCGCAAACGCGGGGTCAAGGCGAAGGTGATATTCGTGTCCGGCTATGCCGAGGATGCTTTTGCCAAGAATCTGCCCGAAGGCGAGGATTTCGGCTTTTTGCCGAAGCCCTTCAGCCTGAAGCAATTGATCGAAGCGGTGAAGGGCAAGCAGTGAATTGCCGACCCATGCAGGGCGGCTACTGGCGCCGCTGGCATTCGGCTTGGTCAATTCATCTGATGAAGCGGTAGTGGGCAAGTTCGAATATCTGCTAACATATTCGCCCCTATATTTTGCACGTGTTAAACACCTGATATTTCAACACCGAAATCGGTGAGCGGAATGCTTGAATTCCGCACCATGCCAAATAACTTCGACAACCAGCCACGCACTCCTTACGGAGTGGCGAAGGCTTTCTGCGTTTGGCGGCAGGCGCGGGAAAAGATGACGTAATATCAATAATATGTTATACATAACATATGCTCGAAACTCTTGTCGCCAGCGTCGAACAAATGAAAGCGGAACTCGATCGCTTGCGCCCGCTGTCGGCGTCTGCCTTGGCGCAGCTGCAAAAGCACTACGACGTTGAATTAACCTACACATCGAACGCGATTGAGGGGAATAGCCTCACGCTGCTCGAAACGGCGGAAGTCATCGAGCACGGCATCACTGTCGGCGGTAAATCCCTGCGCGACCATCTCGAAGCCGTCGATCATTACGAGGCGCTGCTGTGGATGCGCGAGCTTGCGAGCAAGACAACGCCCGTCGATGAAAGAGTCGTGTGCGAATTGCACCGGCGCATCGTTGCGCGCAGCCAGCCGGAGATTGCCGGAATTTACAGCCACAACCCACGCCGGATTGCAGGCTCGCCCGTGGTCTTTCCGAACCCTGCGAAGATTCCGCAACTCATGGAAGAATTCGGGGCATGGCTCAAAGCCGCGCCGTCCGCTCCGGCTTCGGCGTTTGATGCGCACTTCCGGCTTGTGTCGATCCATCCTTTCGCCGACGGCAACGGGCGCGCGGCGCGGCTTCTCATGAATCTCATGCTCATTCGCGGCGGCTACCCGCCGGTTGCGGTGCGCCCCGAAGACCGCAAGGCTTATCTCGATAGCCTTGAGCGCGCGTCGCTGGCCGAAGACCTGACGCCCTATCGGCTTCTTATGCACGAGCGACTGGGCGCGACCTTGGGGGAGTACTTGAGCGCCTTGCGAGAGGCGCTTTTCCAGCCTAAACAAACCCGCAATCCCAGCCGCAACGAACCATCGCCGCGGGGTTGAATGCCTCTCAAAAGGGACGGGGCTTTCAGGCCAAACGGGGCTATGCGAAAGTCTTGCAGACCGTGTGAAAACGCCGACGGATTGAAAATCGCCAGCGGAGCTGGCGGCGAGGTGACTGGCGTTCGCCATTTTCCGCCAACATCGGCTCCTGACCTCGCTTGAGCTTCTCGGAACGTCCTGAAGCGTTCCTCGCCGCCCGGTCCGGCGTGATTTGAGGCGTTTTCACGCCGCCAGCGCGCGCCCACGAGCGTCTCGACGCCAAGGATGTTACAAACAGGCCGGACATATGAAAGCAACCGATCACGCATTCCGACAAAATCGCCTTGCTAAAGGGGGCAATGGTATTGGACCCCGCCCTCGTCCTAGGTTGGGATGTCGAACTGTCATTCGCAGAACAGGAGGCGTCCATGCAAATCGTCCGTAATGGGCCGGACCCGAGGAAAGCAGGATCCAAGGAGTCTCGGGCTACTCAAATTGCGGGAGCGCCATCCCGCAAATGTCGTCGCCGTCGCTCGCGCCAACAAGACCGCACGGATTGCGTGGAGCTTGCTCGCGAGCGGCCTGGACTATGATCAGCGTCTAACTGTCAACTCGGCCTGAGCAGCGCGAGCGGTCTGAAGCAACAAGAGGAGATTCCCACCAGCAATTGCAACGATAGGCAGCAGATGACGAAACGGGCACTCCATCGCTTCCCGAACCTGGTGTGTGGACCGGCATGACGAGAGCAATGCCTTGGGGGCATCGAGGTGGAAGCGCGCGAAAATCCATCGAGGCTCGCGGCAAGAAACATTTACAGGCCGCATCACGAAGCCGGATATACGTCAGCAGTTGTGCCCAAGACCCAGAACCTGTCAAAACCGTTGCAATCGGGCGGGGTCCATATGGTCCATATGAATCACAGCCAAGCTCAGATGGGAATCCTGAATCCCAGCAGGCGCTAGCGTGTGCGGCCGTGAACGATCGTTGCAAAAATAGGTCTCGGCCGACCTGGCGTGACGGGACAGACTTTTAGGGACAGTATGCGCGAAAGCATTGCGCCTTACCGGAACTCCCGCGCTTTCAGCCTGATCGTGTTGGAACTGCCGTGGTGCAATTCATTGCCGCGCCCGAGCGATGCGGGGAAGATAGCATCGCGATGCCCGATGTTCGCCAGCAGATCCGATAGGTCAGTCAAATGATGGGCGACGAGATGGACGACCTCGCCTTCGCGCTGGATGCGGCCATAGATCGCCATCATCGCAGAGGAAAGAATCACCCGGCGCTGCCTTTCATAGAGTTTTGGCCAGATCACCAGATTGGCGATACCGGTCTCGTCCTCGATGGTGATGAATACGACGCCTCTCGCCGAACCCGGCATTTGCCGCACCAGCACGAGGCCGGCGATCTGGAGCCAGCACCCGTCGCGGGCCTGCATCGCCTCGGCGCAAGTGACCATGCGCTGGTGGCGCAGGCCGCTTCGCAGGAAACTGACAGGATGGTTTCGCAACGTTAGCCCCACATGGCTATAGTCCTCGATCACTTCGCTGCCTGCGGTCATCGGCCGGAGCGCCACCGGGGGTTCGTAACATTCCTGAACGGTCTTGGCTTCACGGGCTGAGGCGACCCCAAAGAGCGGCAGCGGCGCGTCGCGCAGCGCTTTAATCGCCCATAGCGCCTCGCGCCGTGCGAGTTTAAGGGATGGCCGGAAGGCATCGGCCTCGGCAAGCTGCACGAGCGAAGCGGCCGGGACGCCAGCGCGGCGCCAGAGATCATCGATCGAAGTATAGGGCTCATCCGCCCGCGCCGCGACGAGAGCGGCGGCACAATGATTGGCAAGGCCATGCACCATGCGCAGGCCAAGCCGGACCGCGAAGCGGTCTTGTGTTTCTGTTGGCTCCAGCGTGCAATCGAAGCACGAAGCATTGACGCAAACCGGCCGCACATCGACCCCGTGCTCGCGCGCATCGCGGACGATCTGCGCCGGCGCGTAAAAGCCCATCGGCTGCGCATTGAGAAGGGCGGCGCAGAAGACATCCGGGTGATGGCATTTGAGCCAGGACGAGGCATAGGCGATGAGCGCGAACGAGGCCGCGTGGCTTTCGGGAAAACCATAGCTGCCAAAACCTTCGAGTTGCCGAAAGGTCTGCTCGGCATACTCGCGCTCATAGCCATGGGAGATCATGCCGGAGATCAGCTTGTCGCGGAATTTCGAGACGCCGCCGGTATGTTTGAAGGTCGCCATGCTTCGCCGGAGCTGATCGGCCTCGCTTGGCGTGAAACCCGCGCATGCTATGGCGACGCGCATCGCCTGTTCCTGGAACAATGGAACGCCCAAGGTCTTGCCGAGCACTTTTTGTAGTTCGGGCTTGGGATAGACCACCTCCTCCTTGCCCTCGCGACGGCGAAGATAAGGATGGACCATGTCGCCTTGGATTGGGCCCGGCCGGACGATCGCAACCTCAATGACAAGATCATAAAAAGTGCGCGGTTTTATGCGCGGCAGCATCGCCATTTGCGCGCGGGATTCGATCTGGAAGACGCCGAGAGTGTCGGCCTTGCGGATCATCGCATAGGTTTTGGGGTCCTCGGCGGGAATGGTGGCGAGATCGAGCCTGATGCCCTTGTGCGCGGCAAGCAGATCAAAGCCGCGCTTCATGCAGGAGAGCATGCCGAGCGCCAGGCAATCAACTTTCATAAAGCGAAGCGCGTCGATGTCGTCCTTGTCCCATTCGATCACCTGACGGTCTTTCATCGCAGCCGGCTCGATGGGCACAAGTTCATCCAGCCGGTCATGGGTGAGGACAAAACCGCCCGGATGCTGGGAGAGATGCCGCGGCGTGCCAATCAGCTCGCGCGCGATGTCCATAGCGAGACGCAGGCGCCGATCGCCGATATTGAGGTTAAGTTCCCCAGCGTGCTTCGGTTCAATCCCTTCCTTCGACCACCCCCAAACTTGCGAGGATAACATCTTGGTAACATCTTCGGGCAGGCCGAGCGCCTTGCCGACATCGCGCAGCGCCCCTTTGGCGCGGTAGCGGATGACGGTCGAGCAGAGCGCGGCGTGATCGCGGCCATAGGTATCGAACACCCATTGCATGACGGTCTCGCGCCGCTCGTGCTCGAAATCGACGTCAATATCCGGCGGCTCGCGCCGCTCCTCCGAGACGAAACGCTCGAACAGAAGATCGTTGCGCTCGGGGTCGATCGAGGTGATGCCGAGC
>DATBQJ010000179.1:0-18546 GCA_036560885.1 Methylocella sp. | reverse complement strand
TAGCCGAGAGGTCGGTGCCGACCGTGGTCACGGCGGTGATGATGACGACGGCGATCAAAGCGGCGATAAGACCATGTTCGATGGCCGTGACGCCGGATTGATCGTCCATAAAGTGGCGAAACAAATTACGCATGATTGAATCTCCTTGTTACTGGCCCGTCCGCCGCTGGATTTTGGCATCCGCCAAATTCCAGGCGCCAGACGAACGGCGTGGGAATCAGCCGGCCAAAGCGCTGGCGATGGAGTTAAATGTGGCCGAGAGGTCGGTGCCGACCGTGGTCACGGCGGTGATGATGACGACGGCGATCAAAGCGGCGATAAGACCATATTCGATGGCCGTGACGCCGGATTGATCGTCGGCAAAGCGGCGAAACAAATTACGCATGATTGAATCTCCTGAGTCCCGGTTGCCTAAAAATTCCAGTCCAGCTATTTGCATGGGTGTTTCTGGAATGCGGCGATAATAAACAGCCACAATTTGAAAAGCGCTCAATAGAACGTCTAAACATTTATATTAACGCACAATAACTTTTTTATTGGTTATCTATATATTTATTGTTAATTAGTTTCATTTGAGCCACGCCCTCTGACGGGACCAGACTTTAGCTGGTTTTTTTTCTTAGGCTGAGAGCCTGCTTCACCTATGATTTGCGACGATTATAGTGTTAAAATAAAAAAGTATTTGGCAATGACACACGTTACGCCGTAGGGAATATTTGTCTAGGAGATGCCGCGTGGGCGTTCAAACGTTCGAGGTCGGCGAGGACGAGGAAGGGATGCGCCTCGACCGCTGGTTCAAGCGGCGCATGCCAACGCTTTCTCTTTCGCATCTGAACAAGATCGTGCGTACCGGCGAAGTGCGCGTCGATGGCGCCCGGGTGAAGACCGCGACCCGGCTCGCGGCAGGCCAAAGCGTGCGCGTGCCGCCGCTAAAACTCGATGCGCCGGTGGCGCCGGCCCCAGAGATTTCGCCAACCGATCTGCGCGCGCTCAAGGACATGATCCTTTTCGAGGACCGCGATCTCCTGGTGCTTGACAAGCCTTTTGGGCTTGCCGTGCAGGGCGGCTCGGGAATGGTGCGTCATATCGATGGGATGCTTGCCTCGATGCCAAACGAGCGTGGCGAGCGGCCCGTGCTGGTGCACAGGCTCGATCGCGATACGTCGGGCGTCTTGCTGGTCGCGAAGACACGAAAAATCGCCGCTGGTCTCGGCGAAATTTTTCGCTCGCGGCAGGCGCGAAAAATCTATTGGGCACTTGTTGAAGGCGTGCCAAAGCCCGCGCAAGGCCGCATCTCGCTCTATCTGGCGAAGGGCGAAGGCATGGGGGAGGCCCGGTCAACCCGCCGCGAGGAAGTGGGGCGCGAAAAACTTGAAAAAATGCGGGTTGCCCAGCATGGCGACGAGGATGCCCGTCATTCGGTGACCTATTACGCGATTGTCGATAAAATCGCGCCACGGCTGGCCTGGCTTTCGCTCAAACCCATCACCGGGCGCACCCATCAATTGCGCGCTCATGCCGAGGCGATTGGCCACCCAATCATCGGGGATCCCAAATATGGCACGACCCCCGCCAACGATCCGCGCCGCAACGATCCGCTGCGAGCGATACCGGACGCGGTCGACCGCAAGTTGCATCTTTTGGCGCGCCGCCTAATCCTGCCGCATCCCGCTGGCGGGACGCTCGACGTTACCGCACCCTTGCCGGAACACATGCGGCGTGCGTTCGACATGTTTGGCTTCGACGTGAAGCGCTACGACCCGATCGAAAATGCGCCCGAGTGAACGGAAGCTCACGGAGTGGCGCGGTCGTCTGGCTCGACCAGACCCAAGCGGGTGAGATCGGCGACCGGCCGCTTTTGCTCATCGACCGTGACCGCATCGCCATAGTGCATTCCGAACAAGACCTCGGCGGCGGTATAAACGCGCATGTCATGAACAAGCGCGCCGATTGCGTTATCGCGTGCCTCGATGCTGAGAAACAGCCGCGCGTCGACCTCCTCGAACCGCTCGGCGTCGTAGCCGGCGAGCGGACTTATTGCGTCGATTTCGTGCATCAAGGTCCAGGTCAACGGAAACAGAGAGAGACTCGCGTTCGACAGAACAAGGTCGTGCAGGCGGCGCAAGGTTTGGCCTTCGGCGCTTTGTTCAATCAACACCACGCCCAACCGCACCGTGGCATTGGTCAGCAAGGTCATACGCCCATTGGCGATGCGCACCATCAACGTCGGCGCGCAATTGTGACTGGTGACGACGGCCTGATCGGCAAACAGTATTTTCGGTTTCGGTTTCGAAAAGCGGACGAACAACAGGCCAGTCATGATCGCGGTGAAGGCCATGCCGCAGACGATTTCAATCGCTGACACGGTGTGGCCATAGAGCGTCGCGGGAGCCATGACGCCGTAACCGACGGTCCCCAGCGTCTCGATGCTGAAAAAGAAAGCGTCGGAGAACGAGCCCGGCCGCATGTTGGCAACGCAACCCGGCGACGCGAGATAGAGCAAGGCGAAGACGACATTGATGCCGAACTCCAATCCCACGAAAGCGAGCGCAAATCCCTTCCAGCTCAGTTCAATCGCGATGTGATAGGGATCGCTGAAATCGTAGCGCGAGGCGCCCTGCTTGACGAGTTCAATCCCGCCGGGGCCGACGCGCATTGTAGCTTCGCTTTTCTTGCGCTGTTTTCGCGCGGGCATGATGCGCTTCAAGCAGTCGGCCTCCATTCTTGTGCGGCAACCAGCACCCATCTCTGACGCGAGCGGGCGGGGCAAGTGGTACAATTGCCCACGCCGTCAATGGCGCCAAATCAAGGGGCGACATCGAGAAAACAGCGGCCCTGCCGGTCTTCCGTTTCGACGATCCAAACATCGGGGTCGAAATGGATTTGGCGGGCGAGTTTTTGCTCGGCTTCGGCCGGGTCGATCCAAGGGTCCGGATGGAGCCTCGCGAAAACCCGGTCTTCTCCATCCTTCACTTCGCACTGCGGCGCCGGTCCGAACAAAGCGGCGAAACCGTCGAGCCTGTCGATCTTGACAAAAATTGCGCCAGCCTCCGCCGCGCCCCGGCGGCGCAGCACGGCAGAGGCGCCTTCATGCGCGCAACGCCGGAGATAGGCCGCTACCCAAAAATCGGCGCGTAACCGCATGAGTTGATGCCCGCCGGATGGGAGCAGGGAATTTCACCTCGGCAATAAATTATTAGGACGGACGCGTGGTATGATCAAGCATGACCATCCCCCGCGCCCCTGGGGCGGCAAGCACCTTGCCCGATGTTTTGCCCGCCGGTCCTGACCTTGCGGAGCAAGCGCGTGGCTGGCTTGCTTATCTTACGGGCGAGCGCCGCGTTTCGCCGCATACGGCGGCCTCATACGCGCGCGATCTGCGGCAATTCTTACACTTCGCGGCGGCGCATTTCGGCGAGCCTGCTTCGCTTGCCACATTCGAAAACCTCGCGCCGGCGGATCTGCGCGGCTTTTTGGCGGCGCGGCGAGGGCTTGGCGCGGGCAGCCGGTCCCTTCTGCGCCAGCTCGCGGGCCTGCGCTCCTTCGCCCGCTTTCTTGAACGCAATGGCAAGGGCAAGGTGCTCGCCTTCGCGGCGGTGCGCTCACCAAAGATCAAGCGCGGCCTGCCGAAGCCATTGAGCATCGATGCGGCCCGCCAAATGGTGCGCGTGGACGCCCGGGCCGGTGAAAACCGGCCGAACTGGATCATCGCGCGCGATGCCGCCGTTTTGAGCCTGCTCTATGGCGCGGGCCTGCGCATTTCGGAAGCCTTGGCGATCAAGCGCTCCGAGGCGCCGGTTGGCGGGCGCGACGTTCTGACGGTCACCGGAAAGGGCCAAAAGACCCGGACCGTGCCGGTCATCGCGCCGGCCGGCCAAGCCATCGAAGCTTACATTGCGCTTTGCCCTTATGCGCTCAGCCCCGACAAACCCCTGTTCCTTGGCGCCAATGGCGGACCGCTTGGCCCGCGCGTCATCCAACTCGCGGTCGCGCGCTTGCGCGGCGCGCTCGGGCTTCCCGATGGCGCGACGCCGCATGCGCTGCGCCATTCCTTCGCCACGCATCTGTTGGAGCGCGGCGGCGATCTGCGGGCGATCCAGGAGCTTTTGGGCCACGCCTCGCTCTCGACGACCCAAATTTACACCGCCGTGGATAGCGCAAGGCTGCTTGAGGCCTACCGCTCCGCGCATCCGCGCGGCCGGTGAAATATCTATCTTTGCCGTGATTTCTTCCCCGCGTAGGGATTGCCGCTGGTTTTTTTCGAGATGCGGATCGGGACGCCCGGCAGATCGAAGGCTGCACGCAGGCCATTGGCGAGAAAGCGCTCGTAGCTCGCGGGCAGCGCGTCGAGCTGATTTCCGAAAAGGATGAAATAAGGCGGCCGCGCGCGGAGTTGCGTCATGTAGCGGATTTTGATGCGCCTTCCCGCGACCGCGGGCGGCGGGGTCTGGTCAAGCGCCTCGCCGAGCCAGCGATTGAGCCGTGCCGTCGAAATCCGTTTGTTCCAGATTTCATGGACGTGGAAAATCGCCTCCATCAGTCTCTCGATACCTTCCCCCGTCGCGCCGGACACCGGCATGACCGGCGCGCCTTTTATCTGAGGCAAAAGCCTTCCCGCCTCCGCCCGCAATTGCGCAAGCGTTGCGCCCTTGGCTGCGATCAGATCCCATTTGTTGAGACCGATGACGAGCGCCCGGCCCTCGCGTTCAGCGAGATCGGCTAGGGTAAGATCCTGCTTCTCGAATGGGATCGCGGCGTCGAGCAGCAAAACCACGACCTCGGCGAATTTCGCGGCGCGCAGGGCATCGGCCCCAGCAAGCTTTTCCAAATCGTCCGTGATCCTTGCACGCTTGCGCAAGCCCGCCGTGTCGAACATTTTGATCCGGCGGTCTTGCCACTCGAAGTCGATTCCGATCGTGTCGCGGGTGAGGCCAGGTTCGGGACCTGTCAGCAGCCGGTCCTGACCGATAATACGATTGAGGAGCGTCGATTTGCCGGCGTTGGGGCGGCCAATGATCGCGATCCGCAGCGGCTTCGCGACATCCAGCTCGGAGCCGTCTTCATCCTCTCCCAGCGGCGCGCGCGGGACGCGTTCTTCCAGCTCACCCGGCAGGGCGGTTGCTTCTGGCAGCGCCTCGCGCAAGGCGGCATAGAGTTCGGCGAAACCGTCGCCATGTTCGGCCGAAAGCGGCACCGGCTCGCCAAGCCCCAAATCGAAGCCTTCGAGCGCGCCCACAGCGCCGGCGCGCCCCTCGGCCTTGTTGGCAATAAGAATCAATGGCTTATCCGCGCGGCGAACGAGATTGGCGAAGGCGCGATCGGCCGGCGTCAACCCCGCGCGCGAGTCGAACACGAAAAATATCGCATCGGCGGCGCCGAGCGCCGCTCCGGTCTGCGCGCGCATCCGCCCAGGCAAGGAAGCGCAGTCGCCTTCCTCTAGACCAGCCGTGTCGATGATCTTGAAGGCGAGATCGCCAAGCCGCGCCTTGCCCTCGCGTCTATCGCGGGTCACTCCTGGGCGGTCGTTCACGAGCGCGAGCTTTTTCCCGGCAAGCCGGTTGAACAGCGTCGATTTTCCGACGTTCGGCCGGCCGATGATCGCGACGGTAAACATTACTCTGGACTATTGCTTGGCCGGTGTTTCTCCGGGCGGCGGACTGCCAATTTGCGCATTCGCCGGCGGCGATTTCGCGGATTGAACCAGACCGAGAAGAGCCTGGGCACGCATATGTACCCCGGCCGGAGCCCGCGGGTCGGAGACAATCCCATCGAGCCAATTCCCAGCCGCGTCAAAAGCGTTCCGCTTCAACGCCGCAAGTCCAAGCAGCTCGCGGATCTGATCGCGATAGGGAAAAGATTCCGCGGCGAGCGGCGCGAATTTGCGTTCGAATTCCAGCGGATCGTCGTGGTCGACACGCAGCATGGCGACGCGCAGCTTGGCAAAATCTTTGAAGACTGGCTCGAAGCCAGGGTCAGCCGCAATCGCCTCAAAGGCCTTGATCGCCGCCTGCGGATCGCTGGCCGCGCGCTCGTCCGCCGCGCGAAGACGCGCGAGAACCGCATACCCTTTTGGCGCGGTTTTGCTCAAATCATCGAAAGCGTCCGCGGCCTCAGTGGACTTGCCGTCGCGCGCCAGTTGCGCGGCGGCTTCGTATTTTGCACTGGCTGCTTGCGCCGCCTCGTCGCGGTAATGGCTGTAGAGGCGAAAGCCCCCCGTCCCGGCCACGACGAGACCCGCCACGGCAAACAACAAATACCGGTACTTTGTCCACAGCCGTATGACGCGGTCGCGGCGGACGTCTTCCTCAACTTCGCGGAAAAACTCGGTCATTTCGATCACGCCTGCTCAGAAAGAAGGGCGCGAAGGCATGGCATGAACCGCCCGCCGATGGAAGCCCTCATCGGATCGCGCATAGCGGCGATTACATATCCTGGGTGCGAAGGAATTGCCAACGACGGCTCCGCTCGCGGTGCCAAAGGACCACGCGCGGGGCACGTTGCCTTGCGATTAAATCTATTGGACAAGCTCATAAGCGAACGTAACTGAAACAACAGTCATGACCACTAACCCAATGATAAAAAAAACATCGGCTATTTGTTCCAATCTGTTTCGGGTAATTGTCCCATGGTTGTTACGCCTGATGGACGAATATGAGCAAATGCAACTTATCAAAAAACATATACTGTTCAAAGAAAGATATTCGTCGACATGGCTTGGACCGATGTGAGCCTCGGCGACTTTGACAAGACCTATCCCGGTAAGACACACGCCGAGCATCGTCGACGCGCTGGGAAGGATATGGTGAGACAGCTGGATCTCGTTTGTGTCTGGCCTCATGTTCATGGTGCACCTTGAAATCTCGTCGTCGAACTAAGCTCTCGGTCGCTCCGGAAAACTCCCAGCACCTTTTAGTAACCAGGCGTCATCCTCCATTCATGCGATCTTTTGCAGCGGAAAGCCCGCCTTCGGCGCGGATATGGTTTGTCACGGCGGCAAGGCCAAACAGCGGCATATTGCTATAAATAGTTTCAAATTTGCCGGGCTCGATGAAATAAGTCTCGTGCCAAATGCCTACCGTGCCGTCCTTGCCGATTGAGCGGTTGAATGCCGCCCAGGCCGGAAAATGCTGGGCGGAAGGGTCGTGCGCATAGGCAATGAGTTTGTCAAATGACTCCCAATATTGTTGGACCAGGATAACCCGCCCGGAAAAATACAGCCGCCGCGAAAGCAGGCCAGTCTCCGGCCTGCGGTCAAGCTCGGCGAGCATCCGCGGCATGGCGATGAAGACGGGCAGCCATTTATGCGCCGCCCAAAGTTTGTTGAGCCGAATACCTATCAGAAAAAGCACAAGAGGCTTGTCCGTGCGCGCCGTATAGCGGCCGTTGAAAATTTCAGCTATGTCCAATCTCCGCGCCGGAGTCGACTCATTGCCGGCACTACAACGCCATACACAACGCCCGGCCATCGCCCGGTGAGATGACTTTCCCGTTTCACTCGGCCGCGCGGCGCGCTGGTATGTCATCCTCTTTCAGGACATAAGGCTCTTCGCCGCGCTTCCCGCCATGATCCCGCGCAATCAGCGTGTAGATCGCGGGGGTCACGAACAGCGTGAAAATCGTACCGATGCTCATGCCCGCTGCAATGACGATTCCGATTGCGAAGCGGCTCTTCGCACCGGCACCCTCGGCGACAATCAGGGGAACCATTCCCGCAACCATGGCCGCCGTGGTCATGAGAATGGGCCGCAACCGCACGGAGGCGGCATGTTCGATCGCCTCAAAGCGGCCAAAACCTTCCTGCTCCTGAAGCTTGTTGGCGAATTCCACCATCAGAATACCGTGTTTGGAAATGAGACCGATCAGCGTGACGAGCCCGATCTGCGAATAGATATTCATGCTCGCCGCGCCCACGATTCCAAGGAGATTCAAAGGCAGAAGCGCGCCGAACATCGACGCCGGCAAGCCGATGAGTATAATGAAAGGATCGCGAAAGCTTTCGAATTGCGCCGCGAGCACAAGGAAGATCACGATCAGTGCAAAGACGAACGTGACGATGAGCGTATTGCCTTGCTGGACAAACTGGCGGCTCTCGCCCTGGTAATCGACGCTGTAGCCTTCCGGCAAAAGCTCTTTCGCCTTCTGTTGCAGAAAGCCGATCGCCTCGCCAATCGTATGCCCAGGGAACGGCACGCCCTGCAACGTCGCCGAGTTCAATTGCTGGAACGTCGGCAATCCATTCGGCTGCACGCTTGTCGAGAGGCTCGCGACTGTCGCGAGAGAAACCAGCGCGCCGGAACCGGTGCGCAGCTGATAGCGAGTCAACCAATCCGGGGTGAGCCGGAAGTCCCTCGGCGCCTGCGGAATGACTTCGTAGCTGCGTCCATGCAATCCGAAACGGTTAACGTAATTTCCGCCGAGCAATGTGGCAAGCGATGAGCCGATAACCTGCATGCTGATGCCGAGACGGTTCGCCTTGTCCGCATCGATCTTGAAGTCGATTTGCGGCATATCGAATTTGAGGTCGCTGTTGGCGAAGAGAAACAGTCCGCTGTCGCGTGCGGCCGTCTCGATCTCGGCCATGACATTCACGAGCTGACGATAATCGCCGATGGTCCGGATCACGAATTGCACTGGAGGCCCGCCGGTCGAACCAGGCAGCGACGGCCGGCCGAAGACCAGGATCTCGGCTCCGGTGACCTTAGCGAGCTTTTGTTGAAAATCTTTCATGATCTCCTTCTGATTGCGAATGCGCTCGCCCCATGGCTTTAACAGGAGGCCGCCAAAACCCTGGTGCACGCCGCTCGATCCGTTGATGATGAAAACATGCTCTCTTTCAGAGATGCCGCTTGCCGCCGCTCCCACCTCCGCGGTCGCCTTCTCCATATAGTCGAGGTTGGCGTATTCGGGTGTCTTGATAAGAGCGAACACGATGCCCTGATCTTCCTCGGGCGCCAGTTCGTTCGGAGTGGAAGCAAACATCACGCCGGTGAGCACCAAAATGCCGATGAGAATTAGGACGGTCAGAGCGCGAAACCCGAGAGTCTTGTGAAGCCGGCGCTGATAACGCCGCCGCAGTCCGTCGAACATCCGGTCGAGGAAGGCAGGAAACCCGCGCGCTTGGGCGCGGGGCGGTTTCAGCAAACGCGAACACATCATCGGCGACAAAGTGAGCGCTATGATGCCGGAGACGACGACCGATCCCGCGAGGGTGAACGCAAATTCGCGAAACAGCGAGCCGGTCAACCCGGAGACAAAGCCGATTGGCGCATAGACCGCGGCGAGCGTGATCGTCATCGCAATCACCGGCGCGGTGATCTCGTGCGCGCCTTGCAGGGCCGCGTCGCGGGCACGCATCCCCTCTTCCATGTGACGGTAGATGTTTTCTACGACAACGATCGCGTCGTCCACGACGAGACCGATCGCCAGCACGAGCGCGAGTAAGGTCAAGAGGTTCAGCGAATAGCCAAGCGCGAAAAGTATTGACATCACCCCGACGAGAGAAAGCGGAATGGTCACGATCGGGATTATCGTCGAGCGCAGATTGCCGAGGAAAAGGAAAATCACCACGATGACGATCAGCGCCGCTTCGCCAAGCGTCTTTTCGACCTCTTGGATCGAGGCACGGATGAATTTCGTCGCGTCATAGGCGATCGAGGCGTTGAGGCCAGCGGGAAGTTGCGACTGGAGCTCCGGAAAAGCCTTGCGGACATCGTCGATCACATAGAGCGGATTTGCCGCAGGAGTCGCGTAAATACCAATGAAGACGGCCTTGAGACCTTCGAAAGCGGAGGATGAATCGACCGACTCCGGGCCGAGTTCGATATCGGCTATGTCGCCGAGCCTGATCAGCGCGTCGCCGCGTGCCGCGATGACCAGCTGGCCGAAGGCCTTCGCGGAATCGAGCGAAGTCTCGGCATTGATGCTGGTTTGGACGAAATCGCCCTTGATCTCGCCCGCCGCGGTCGTGAAATTGTTGATGGCCAGGGCGGCCGAGACGTCGGAGGGCGTTACGCCGCGCGCGGCCATCCGGTTCGGATTAAGCCACACCCGCATCGCGAAAGTTTGGCCGCCGAGTATCTGCGCATTGGCGACCCCATCGATTGTCTGCAGTCTCGGCTGAACCACACGGTTCAAATAATCGGTGATTTGCGAGGGGGTAAGAACCTTCGAATTGAAGGACATATAAAGGATGGCAGTGGAATCGCCAGTCTGCTTGACGACGACAGGATCGAATGCCTCGCGGGGCAAAAGATATTTGACTTGGTTGACCTTTGCCAAGACATCGGCGACCGCGCGGTCCGCATTGGCGTTGAGGAGAAGGTTGAGGGTAATCGTCGAGGTATTCTGCTGCGAATTGGAAACCAGCGTGTCAATGCCTTCGGCGCTCGCCACCGCCTGCATGATTGGCGTCGTGATGAAGCCCTTGATGAGGTCGGCGTTGGCGCCTGGATAGACCGTCGTGATGGTGATTGTGGCCGACGAGAGTTCTGGAAATTGGCGGACCTGCAGCTTCAAGGCTGATTGAATCCCGGCGAGCAGAATCAAAAGGCTCACGACGCTCGCCAATACCGGCCGCCGGATAAAAATACCGGTAAAGGACATTGCTTATTCCTTCGGCCGCACCGTCGGCGGCTCGAGGCGCGCGGTGGGATCAATTCGCACCCGCGCCCCAGACTGCAGTTTGAGTTGGCCTTCGGTCACGATTGTTTCGCCTGGCGCGACGCCTTCGACGATGGCAACCCGGTTTTCCCGCGTTTCGCCGGCGCGCACCGCCCGGCGTTCGACTTGCATCACCTTGCCGTCGTTGGCCTGTGCCGCCTGCGCCGCGGCCGTATCCGGCGCCAAAGGCACCACCACGAATACGCTTTCGCCATAGAGCGAGTAAGTGACCGCGGTACGAGGCAGCGTCACGACCTTTTGGGGGGCGCCCGCGATGACGTTCACATTGGCGAACATGCCGGACCAAAGTTGTCTTTTATTGTTATCAATCTGGCCCCGCACCAAAACATTGCGGCTCTCCCGGGCGATCCGCGCATCGACAGTCTTGATTACGCCATGGAAAATCTGGCCGGGATAAGCATCGACCTCGACTTCAATGGCCTCGCCCGGCGTTAGGAGACCGAACGATTTTTCGGGGATGGGGAATTCGACGAATATCGGATCGAGTTGCTGCAGGGTGATGAGGCTCATTCCTGGTGAAACATATTGTCCGAGATCCAATTTACGAATGCCGACCCGCCCAGCGAACGGCGCGGTGAGCATTTTCTGGGCGATGATCGCGCGGACACGTTCGACGGCGGCGGCGGCGGAATCGCGCGCGGCCTCGGCGGCATCGAAATTCGCCTCGGCGGTGTTACCGCGCTGAATCAGCTGACGCTGTCGTTCGAGTGCCAGCTCGGCATTCTTAAGGACCGCGAGATTATTCTTGAGATCGGCCTGCTCCACAGTATTGTCGATTTCGAAAAGAGGAGCGCCCTTTTCAACGTCCTCGCCAGAGTCGACCCGGACCGAGACGACCGCTCCGCCGATTTGCGGCGCGATATCGATTTCTTGCACCGCCCTGAATGTCCCAATCGCGGGCAGGCGCGGCGCCCAGCTCTCGATTTCCGCCTCGGCCACCGCGACCGAAGCGGGCGGAGGAGGCGCCTGCAGGATAAACCGCTTGATCATCCCCGGCTTGACGGCGAAGTGGAAGTACCCAAGGCCGCCGCCAAGAGTTGCAAGCACGATCAACACCGCAATGAAAATGATGCTGCGCTTCACGTTTACCGGCCGATCGCTTAAGACGAAATGCGGGAATCCGGCAGGCCCGGAGTCATCGAAAACTCAACCAAAAATTTGTTCCATCGTTCCATATAAGCGCTTGATTCTGGTCTCCGCTCGTCGATGCGCTGGGGGCACCCAACAAATCCGTCCCGCGGGATTGGGGAACGCTCAAAAATTGCGGCATCGAAATCTAGCTGTGCCAATCATAATTAGCCGTGGCTTGGCGGCGACATCGCTCTCCGCGTGCCAACTTGATCTTATGAGGTCAGCCAGAACAGTGACCCTTGCGCCGCGCACGAACTTACAGCCAAACGGTCCGGCAGATGGGCGATCAGTCGCAACACAAGCGGGCGAAACTACGGCAGCGGCAATAGGATATTTAGAGAGGACCCGCGCCGCTTTGGGGAAGGGGGACGGAGATTATTTTTGCCACCCCCGGCACGCCATTCGTATTCAATACGAAGAGCATATAATAACCTGGAGGAAGTTTTTCCGGTGAGGGATCCACGCTCCCAGTAATCGTTGTTCCGCTCTGAGTGAACGGTACTGGGACTAACCGCTGCTCCGGGTTGAATGAATGCGTGTCGAACCCCACGCGAACGAGGCCAACAAATCCGATCTGATCGTTGCTTCCCACGGTCGCCGAGAAAGTCTGGCCCAAGTTTAGCAATGCCGGCGCGGAAACGATTGTTGGGCGTGGAGCGGGGTTCCCGGAGCCGTCGTAGAGATAAGCGGGGTAATAAATTTCCGCGTTGAGTTCGTTTATTGGGCCTGGAGCGCCACCGCCTCCTGTCAGCACCGATCCGTCCGGAAGGAGCAGCGCCGCCGAATGATAGAGCCGGGGGATTGCCGCAGATGCGCCGAGCGTCCAAGTTTGGGAATCATCCGAATCAAAGATCTCCGTTTGATAGGCGACGCCGGTAAGCTCATTGTCGACTGCAGAGCCGCCCGAGGCGAGGATTTGCCCATTGGGAAGCAATGTCATGGACCCCCAAACGCGATCATAATTCATGTTGGCGACGTTGGTCACAGCCGGCGGAAAGGTGGAGATATCGACGATCTGAGCCGTCTGGCCGCGGCGCTCCGTCAACACCTTGAATGGGGCCATCATCACGGAAGGATACCAAACGTCCGCCGTGGCCATCAGCTGTCCCGTATCCTCCTGGGTTCCCAAACCGTCAGTGGTGAGCCGGCTTATGACGCCGCGATGTTCAAGAAGATACGTCGCGCCATCGAAACCGACGAAGCTTTGTGGATACCACCATTCCACGTCGGTTCCATCGCCGATTGAAATTTTCGGCAGCGTCCTCCAGCCAGTTGACGGATGGTAGAGCTCTGGCACCGTCTCCCCCACGCCGGGCGAAACACTCCCGCCTAGGACCAGCTTGTCGCCGTTGGGCAAACTGGTGATGGTGGGATACCATCGCGGATAGGTCATCGTCCCCGACGCTGTCAGCGTATTATTCCTCGGGTTAAAGACATTGACTTTATTGTTCGAGTAATTTCGCATTCCACCGAGGGTGAGATCGCCACCGGTGATCAGCAGCTTGCCGGCAAGACCTGCCCCGATCCCGGGAAGACCTGCCCCAACCAAAGACGCCGCGCTGCAGAAGATGTCGGTCGATGTCGTATTAGGCAGGATAGTATGCGCGTTGCTTCCATTTCCGAGTTTTGGATTCCAAATGTCATAGATAAATTGCGCTCCTTGCGTACCGTCTTCATCGGTGCCGTAACTCAAGACGCGCCCGTCCGGTAACAGCGCCATGTGAAGCGGTATGATCGGCCAAGTAAACGAGGGGCCAAAAAAGCCGCCCGCCCCCCCGCCAATCGGGATAGTCCCAGGTCCTGCTTTGGGACCCGCACGCAGGGATCGGGGAATTGCCGGAGTTTGACCAAGGACGAGGTTTGGCCTCGCTGGGCCAATGCCCGCGCCCGGGCCGTATCCGTAATCGACCGTGGCCTTCCTGTCCTTTTCCAGCCTGAAAATGTCGAGGCGCAGAGCCTTTGAAACCACATCGGAATTGATGGCCGCGCCCGCAATGACGGCGAGAATGCAAATGGAAATTTTGGTGAAACCACGGGGCAATGCCCAGCTCTGAAAAACAGCCGTCAAAGCAAATTTAATTCGCCGCATAGCAAAATACCATTTTAAAATCAATATGTTAAGTATAACGCCCGACAATTCGCACTACTGTTTGGATAATGATGATTTATTACATTCATCATTATTTCGAAAATGCCATTAAATAGCGAAATTGCGCTTGTCTTGTAGGCATCATGTATGGCAACTCCCCTCCACCGTCAAGGCTTGAACGCGGCGCATGCGCCCCCTGCTCGGATGCGCCTTGCCTGGTGCCCGGCGGGTTGATCGGGCGACCGCCTCCATCGCATGATTGTTAGCCCAGCCCCACATTCGAGGGGGCCACTTTGCCCGGCGGCCCCCTTCCCCGCGAGGAGGCGTGAAACGCCGTCCTCTGTACTTTCCACAAGGCTTACGGGACCGCTTGGGGGACGGAGATTATTTTCGCTACTGCCGGCACGCCCTTTGTGTTGAATACAAAGAGCATATAATAGCCCGGCGGAATTTTTTCCGCAGCGGGATCCACGCTCCCCATGATGGTTGTTCCGCTTTGAGTGAACGGCACAGGGATTAGCCGCTGCTCCGGATTGAATGAATGGGTGTTGGACCCCACGCGAATGAGGTTGATAAAGGCGATCTGATCGTTGCTTCCCACGGTCATCCAGAAATTCTGGCCTAAGTATAGCCGGCTCGGCGCGGCAACGATTGTCGGGCGCGGAGCGGGGTTCCCGGAGCCGTCTTTCAAGTAGAGATAAGCGGGGTAATAAATTTCCGCATTGAGTTCATTTACCGGGCCTGGAGCTCCGCCGCCTCCTGTCAGCACCGATCCGTCCGGAAGGAGCAGCGTCGCCGAATGATAAAGCCGGGGGACGGCAGCGGATGCGCCGAGAGTCCAAGTTTGGGAAACCGGATCAAAGATCTCTGCTTGATAGGCGACGTTGGTGAGCGCGTTAATGTTCGAAGTGTCGACCGCAGAGCCGCCCGTGACGAGGATTTCTCCATCGGGAAGCAATGTTGTGTTTCCCCATTTGCGATCATACTTCAAATTGGGGATGGCGGTCACCAACGGCGGGGACTTGGAGATATCAACGATCTGAGCCTTTTGGCCACCGCGCACCGTCAACACGTTGAAATTGGCGAACATCACTGATGGATATGAATCGTCCCCTTGGGTCGTCAGCGACCCCGTATCCGTCATGGTTCCGGTGCCGCCTGTGGTGAATTTGAATATTTGGCCGTTAGAATGAAGATGCGTTACCCCACCATCTGGGCCAACGAAGGCTTTTGGATAAAACCAGTCACTTATTGATATTCCTGGCAGCGTTGTCCAGAGACTCGATGCCGGATGGAAGAGTTCGGGCGTCGCCACACCCATGCCGAGCGAGATTGCGCCGATTTTTCCGCCGAGGATCAGCTTGTCACCGTTGCGCAAAGTGATGATGGAGTGATACCAACGCTGATAGTTCATCGCCCCCGAAGCAGTCAGTGTATTATTCCCTGGGTTAAAGACATTGACCTTATCGTTCGAGTAGTTTCGTACTCCATCGATGGTGAGATCGCCGCCCGTGATCAGCACGTTGCTAGTCAGACTTGTAGGGACAGCAGGACCTTCCCCAATCAAAGACGCCGCGCTGCAAAAGATGTCGGTCGATGTCCCATTGGGCAGGATTGCGTGCGCGTTGCTTCCAATTCCAAGGCTGGGATTCCAGACGTCATATTTAAGTTGCGCTCCTTGCGCGCCCGTTTCGTCCGTGCCGTAATTCAAGACACGCCCATCCGGCAACAATGCCATGTGAATTGGTATGATCGGCCAAGGAAACGGGGGACCAAAAAACCCGCCCGCCCCTCCGCCAATCGGGATGGTCCCAAGTCCTGCTTTCGGGGCCGCACGCATGGAACGGGGGATTGCCGGGGTCTGCCCGAGAACGAGGTTTGGCCTCGCAGGCCCTTTGCCAGCGCCCGGGCCGAACCCGTAGTCTACAGGGGCCCTCCTGTCATTTTCCAGCCTAAATAGGTCGAGACGCAGAGTCTTTGAAACCACATCTGAATTGATGGCCGCGCCCGCGATGACGGCAAAAATGCAAAAGGAAATTTTGGTGTAACCGCGAAGTGATGCCCAATCGTGAAAAGCAGCTTCAAAAAGTGAATTAATTCGCTTCATGGCTAGACTCCTTATTAAACCGGTTGTGAAATCGGCAAACCTGTTATCTCAGTTGTGTCCAAGTATTAAGTCAAACGCTCAAAACTTTCATTTAACATTTTCCAACGGTATTTAACTGGTAAAACTATATAACGTTTATCCTTAACCTATAAGCTGATTAAACGTCGAAGTTGCTTCGAATTGATAAGTACCTTCTGTAGCAAGTCCGTTTCAACGTCAATGCCGCGACTCATTGAATGGGCCGATGGAAACACGAATAGCGACGAAAAAATACGCTCAGAGCTTGCGCCGCCAGTTCGGGTGCCCCTTGCCGGTGCCCCTATGCTGAGGGCCATTTTGCCCGGCGGCGCTTCAACGTAAGCTTTGACTTCACAAAATTTTGTCCGGAAGCGTGTTCGTTCATCCGCGCGGTCCGCCCTATGGCGCGGGAAATCGTACCCGCCGCGGTCTCCAAAGGGAGAAAGCGGAAGGCCCGCACCAACTGGACGGCCATCGCCCGCCGGTCTCGACGAGCCAAATCGTAGCTATTGTCGGGGCAAATCCAAAAAAGAATGCGCCACCGATGAACCATTCTTCATGGTCGCGCGACCAAAGAGGGTCGGGACTCAAAAGCACGGTCCCGAATTGCAGGGAGAGGATCAGATGCGCAAGTTCGGCATGAAAGTAGCCGCGCTTTTCGCGTCTGGTCAAGCAGCGCGTACTATAAAGCGATAGAAAAAATGATAGACTGAGGAGCAACGGTAATGAGACAGGAAGCAAGGTTTCTCTCAAACCCCACGAAGTTAGGCCCGCGTACGCAATTCTCGGCATCATATGTAAGTGCAATAGCCGATGAACTTGCCAACGCCGCGCGTTCCGAGGAATGCCAGCGACTATCAACACTTTTTACGTTGGCTTCGGTCGAAGCCCGGCGGCTGTCTGCTATTCTTACTTTGGCTTCGGTCGAAGCGGAGGTCGAGAACGCCCTGCCAGTATACACTTCTCACGTTGCTGCCCCATATGATCCTCAACAAAGCGAACAGCCGTGGCTATGACCACGTTCGCCTGGAAATCCGGAACCAGATGAATTCCGGCATGGGCGTCGTCGATATAATCAAGAAGGGCGCGGCGGAAAGCAATGGCGCGGTGACCAGTCGTGCGTGACGGCGTCCATCGTTTTCTGCGCCGCTTGATTTTGCGTTCGGCGGTTCGATGTTATGCAAAGGAGAAAAGCAGCATGTAGCGAATGGACGGATGAATAGGCTCCCGGACGAGGATCTCCTCAAGCTAATCGCCGCGGGTGACCGTCTCGCCTTCGAAGCGCTCTACGGGCGCCACCAGGTGAAACTCTATCGTTTTCTTCTTCGGCTTACCAACAATGAAACGGTGGCCGAAGATATCGTCAGCGATGTTTTCTTCGATGTGTGGCAACAGGCCGGACGATTTGAAGCGCGTTCGACGGTATCGACTTGGCTTTTCGCCATTGCGAGGTTCAAGGCTCTTTCGGCGCGGCGAGAGCGGCAGCATTTCGAACCTGGTCCCGGCGAAGCCATGGAAGACATAGTCGAAGACCCCGGCGACGACCCTGAAAATTCTGTACAGAAAGCGGACAAGGGCAAGATCATCCAACATTGCTTGAAACTTCTTTCCTCGTCGCACCGCGAGGCCATCGATCTAGTTTACTACCACGGCAAGACTATCAAGGAAGTCGGAGAAATCCTCCGCATACCCGAAAACACCGTCAAGACGCGGATGTTTCATGCACGAAAGCGCCTGTCGGAGCTGCTTGTGGCAGCCGGGGTGGACAGAGGCTGGCCATGACGGCGAATGAAAATCAGGCGGAGTTTGATCCAATCGAGAGCCTGCTTCCCTGGTATGCGAGCGGAACGCTTGCCTCCGAGGAAATCCCCCGTGTCGAGCGTGCCCTTGCGGCAATACCAGAATTGCAAAGGCGCTACGATCTCATCATCGACGAACGCGCGGCAGCCATTGACGTAAACCAAAACCTCGGCGCCCCTTCGCCGCGCGCAATCGAGAAGCTGTTTGCGCGTCTCGAAAATGCCCCGGCGGGAGCGCCGAAAAGCAGACGCTTCGATCTCGGAAGTTGGCTGGCTGCGCGGTTTTCCGCTTGGCAGCCGCGCTCGCTGGCGTTTGCGGGATTGTTCGCGGCCCTGGTCGCAATGATCGAAGCTGGTTTGCTCGCGACGACGTTTATTGGAGCCGAGCAAAATGGCCCAATATATCGGACCGCCTCCGTTTCGAAGACTACCGCCGGTCAAGATGGCGCCTTCATTCTGATCGCCTTCGCCCCGGATGCGAAGGCGGCCCAGATTGTACGCTTTCTGGAGGCCCACAAGGCATCGATCATCGATGGGCCGGCCGCGGGCGGCATCTTCCGCATAATGGAGAGCGACAAGCCGCTTACTGCAAAGGACCTCGGTGCAATTGTCGCGTCGATGCGCGACGAAAGCGCCATTGTGCGGTTCGCCGCGCCAACGAAATGAACTTTGACGATTGTCGAATGTAGGTACTTGCTTCATCATCGAGAGCGTGCAAAAAC
>DATBQJ010000178.1:0-33626 GCA_036560885.1 Methylocella sp. | reverse complement strand
GCTAGCGCGGCGGACAATCGATTTGCTTTGTCTGGCAGGGGTTTGAAACTGGATTGATTCTACCTTGATACATCAGCGGGATTCGTTAGTCACGGCGCGCGCCGGGCGTCCGCGGCATTGCAACATCATGGGGAGGCGCAGCGAAATTCCCGCGCCGCCCTAGCCGTGGCGTAAATATCGCGGAAGCGAATTACAAAAAGCAGCCACGTTCTGAACTAAAATTATTTGCTCTGCTATCGTTGTGTCATTTCTCCGTGGGTAGTAGTGGTATCGTTCGGCAGAACCATGAAGAGTTTTTCCGGCTCCCCCGCGCCAACCGCGCGGGAACGGCCCGTTTAGGCTTTGGCTGGCCATTGCGGCGGAGCGGCGTCGGCGAGCCGGGTTAGGTAATTGCCGTAGCCGGATTTGCCGTAGCGGCGGGCGTTCGCGAGCAAAAGGTCGCGATCGATGAAACCTTTGTAATATGCCACTTCCTCGGGGCACAAGATCTTCAATCCCTGGCGCCGCTCGAGAATTTCGACATATCTGGCGGCCTCGAGAAGGCTCTCGTGGGTTCCCGTGTCGAGCCAGGCGAACCCGCGGCCCATGATCTCCACCGCAAGTTGCTGGCGCTCCATATAGACCCGGTTGACATCGGTGATTTCGAGTTCGCCGCGCGCCGAAGGTTTTAATGAGGCGGCGATGTCGAGCACGCTGTTGTCGTAAAAATAAAGTCCGGTAACCGCCAGCGTCGAGCGAGGGCGCTCGGGCTTTTCTTCAATCGAAATGGCCCGCCCCTTGGCGTCGATTTCGACGACACCATATCGTTCCGGGTCCGCCACTACATAGCCAAAAACCGTGGCACCCAACGGTCTCGCCACCGCCGAGGCCAAAAGGTCCGGCAGGCCATGGCCATAAAAGATATTATCGCCAAGGATCAGCGCGACGCGATCGCCGCCGACGAAATCGCGCCCAATGTTGAAGGCGTCCGCGAGCCCGCGCGGCTTATCCTGCGGCGCGAAGCTGAGGCGGATCCCGAACTTGCCGCCATCGCCAAGCAACTCCTTGAATAGACTCTGATCTTGCGGTGTCGTGATGATCAAAATATCGCGGATACCGGCAGTCATGAGGACGGACAGTGGATAATAGATCATCGGCTTGTCGTAGACCGGCAATAATTGCTTGGAAATCACCAATGTCAGCGGATAGAGCCTGGTGCCAGACCCGCCCGCGAGAATGATGCCCTTCATGTTGCGGCTCGTGTTTCCTTGAGAAGCATTTCGACCGTTTCGCGCGCGCGGGTTTGCCAATCGCGTGCGCGATACCCGAAGACGGAAGCAAACAGGCTACTGTCGAGTTCGGAATTGGCGGGCCGCCGGGCCGGGGTTGGAAAGTCCGCGGTAGCGATCGGCGAGACCTTCGGCCGCCGACCTGTCGCTTGCGCCTGGGCGTCGACAATGGCGCTGGCGAACCCGTGCCAGGTCGTGACGCCATAGCCCGCGAAATGATAGGTTCCAGGAGCTTCTGTGCCGTTGGCCACGGCGCGATCGATCGCAAGGATGGCTTCCGCGATGTCTTGCGTTGCGGTTGGGCAACCGTGCTGATCGGCGACGATCCGCAATTCCTCGCGTTCGGCCGATAGGCGCAGGATCGTTTTGAGGAAATTCGAGCCGTAGCTTCCATAGACCCAGGCCGTGCGCAGGATGAAATGACGCGGATTTGCTTGCCGGACCATAACTTCGCCCGCAGCCTTCGTCTTACCATAAGCGCTAAGGGGCGCGACCGGATCGGTCTCTACGTAGGCGCCAATTTTTGTGCCATCGAACACATAATCCGTGGATATTTGGATGACCGGTACCTGTTGCAGGGCAGCCGCGCGCGCTATCGTTTCCGCGCCCAAGGCATTGGCGGCGTAGGCCGCCTTCGGCTCGCTTTCTGCTTTGTCCACGGCGGTATAGGCGGCTGCATTGAGAACGAGGCGCGGCTTAATCGCAAGAATTGCGGTCGTAACGGAGGCGAAATCCGTGATATCGGCGCTCGCGCGATTGCAACCAGCCGCCTCGATAGCGCGGGCTTTGGCGAGCGCCATTACCTCGCGCCCAAGCTGACCCGCGGCACCGAAAACAAGGATCGGGCCGTTCATGCGACGGTCCCAAGCCGTTCGCCCCGATATACACCGGACCGGATCCGTTGCCACCACTGCGGATGGTCGAGGTACCACCGCACCGTTTTGCGTAAACCGGTAGCGAAGGTTTCGCGCGGCGCCCACCCGAGCTCGCGCTTAATTTTGCCAGCATCGATGGCATAGCGCTGGTCATGCCCCGGCCGGTCGGTCACATAAGTGATCAAGCGCTCGTGCGATCCCCGCTCCTTGTCCGGCACCATTTCATCCATCAGACCGCAGATCCGGCGCACGACGTCGAGATTGGTTGCTTCACAGGAGCCGCCGACATTGTAGCTTTCGCCCGGTTGCCCCAGGAGGGCGATTTGGACCAGCGCGCTCGCATGGTCCTCGACAAAGAGCCAATCGCGGACATTGCCGCCGTCCCCGTAAACCGGGATGGGCTTGCACTCAAGCGCGTTCAGAATGGCGAGCGGGATGAGTTTTTCGGGAAAATGATAAGGCCCATAATTGTTGGAACAATTTGAGACGACCACTGGCATGCCAAAGGTATGATGCCACGCCCGCGCCAAATGGTCGGAGGCGGCCTTTGACGCGGAATAGGGCGAGTTTGGCTGGTAGGGACTGGTTTCTTGAAACAACCCATCCGGGCCGAGCGACCCGAACACCTCGTCGGTCGAAACATGGTGGAAGCGAAACCGCGCCTGCTCTGTCGGCTCAAGCTTTTGCCAATAGTCGCGTGCACTTTGGAGCAGCACGTAAGTGCCGACGACATTGGTTTCGATAAAAGCGCCGGGCGCGTCGATGGACCGGTCGACATGGCTTTCCGCGGCAAGATGCATGATAATATCAGGGCGAAAACTCTCGCAGATTTGCCGCATTGCGCGCGCGTCGCAAATGTCCGCCTGCTTGAATTGATAGCGCGGATCGCTGGCAACGCTGGCGAGATTATCGAGGTTTCCGGCGTATGTCAGCTTGTCGACGACGCAGACTTCATGCGCACTCGTCTCGATCAGGTGGCGCACCACCGCCGATCCGATGAAGCCCGCCCCTCCCGTGACCATAAATCGTTTGTTCATAACAGCCTCATGCGTCAAACGGCGAAACGAAATCTTTAAATAAGGGAAGAACCGCGTCCTTTTCGGAGACCGCCGCTTTGGCGGGACGGACTGGCCACTTGATCGCCAAGCCGGGATCGTCCCAGCGCAAGCCAGCGTCGCAAGACGGCGCGTAGAAGCTATCGACTTTGTAGGCAACCTCGGTATCTTGTTCAAGCGTGCAGAAGCCATGTGCGAAACCGTGCGGCACGAAAATCTGTTCGCCGCCATCCGCCGTCAAGGTCGCCGAACACCAGCGGCCGTAATTAGGACTGCCGCGGCGCAAATCGACCGCCACATCGAAGATCGCGCCACGCAAGACCCTGATCAATTTGGCCTGGGTCGCCGGAGGGAGCTGGAAATGCAGGCCCCTGATCGTTCCGGCTTTTCGCGACAAGGACTGATTGTCCTGTACGAACACACAAGAAACGCCAGCGTCTGCGTAGGTCCGCGCGTTATAGGTTTCGAAAAAAAATCCGCGCGCGTCCGCGAATTTCTTCGGCTGGAATAGCTTTACGCCTTCGAGTAGCAATGGTTTCGAGCTCCGTCTTCGTGGTATCCAAATGGCGAACCGTCGCAGCGGCGAAGGCCGCGACATTCGTTTAATATGAGTCAGGTCAGCTCCGGGGATTATCAGAGCCGCCAAATTGATTTTCGCCTACCGGTGTATACCCCGGTATTTGGCTCTGATTGGGCCGCATTGGCCGCGTTCCCTGGCGCATCGGTGGCACACCATCCAGTTCGCCGTTTCCGGAAGTTCTTTGATGACTTCCTGCTGCTACGGCGGCTCGACGGTCACAGGTTTCAACGTGATATTATCGCATGAACCCATGAGAAGGCAATTCGGTACCCTACTGGCCTGCGTTAACTACAAAGCACAAAATGAATGATTCGCTTCTGTCGTACCTCGAACGACAGGGGTTAGGATGCGCAAGCAGACATAAGTTGTCAAACCAAGCGGCCAAGAACGGGCACGACGTCAGGATTTGATCCGCATGGAAGTTCGGCAAGTGTGCGCCGGATATTTTTCTGCCGCGGAAGGCGTGATCCACACGCCAATCTCCGGTTGCTTTCTCGATGGAATCCGCGGCGCACGGAGACCGACCTCGCGAGGCGGCGCGGCATCGAGGCGATCGAGCGGCACATTATCCCGAACGAGCCAAGCGGATTTGAGGAATGCTATATTTCCGGCACCGGGGCCGAAGTCACGCCGGTTCGCGAAATGGGCCCGCACAGCTTCACGCCGGGCGCAATGTCGCGCGCGCTGATCGACGATTATTCCGCCGCGGTGCGGCCAAAGCAAAAGGCGGCGTGGGAAGCACCGGGAATTTCCGGGATTGCCGCCTCACGCCGCATCCACGTCTGCGGGGCTTCTCCGCCTCAGCCGACAAGGTCGACCTCGATAGCTTCGAACATCTTGTAGGCGCCCTTGCCATTTTCGACTTTCGCACGGGCGATTGGCACGAGATTAGTGCCGCGTAACGCATAGCCGAATTCCATGCTGTCGGGGATAAGTTGGCTTGATGTCCCACAACCGCCTCCGGAGAAAACGGACGACTCCCGGCGGAGCGTTGATCTACCTTGCGCCGCGCAAGAGGCATGAAGCAAAATGCCTAAAGTGTCGGCGACAATGTGCCTCGTCTTGCCATTGATTTTTTGCCCGCATCATAACCGTGGGGGTCAATGCGCGGAGGCGCGCGGTCTTCCTGCCCTCAAGAAAATAAAAGTGCGGAAAGTTTGCGCCGGGCCTTTATCGTTGCCGGATCAACCGCCCCCCAGGCGTCGAAAAATTGCAACAATTGCTTGCGCGCACCGTCGCCGTTCCAGTCTCGGCCGCGTTTGATGATTTCAATGAGCTCGGCGGCCGCCTCCTCGCGCCGGCTCTCAGCATTGAGGAGGATCGCGAAATCGAACCGCGCCTGATGGTCGTCCGGATTGTCCGCGATCTTTCGCATCAGCTCGGACGCATCGCCAACGGTGGCGGCTTGTTCTGCGAGGTCGAGCGCTGCTCTGGCGGCAATGATCGCAGTGTTACGCTCGCCACCCGCGGCAACCGAGGCGAGTACGGTCTTGGCGCTTTCGAGCTCGCCCGCAGAAATGTGAAGCTTTGCCAATCCGGCCACGGCGGCGGGGTCGCCGGGATTTTCCGCGATGTTCGCGGCATAGAGTTCCTTCGCCCCCTCGGCGTCGCCAGCGGCTGCCAGGGCCCCGGCCTCGGCCAGACGATCGGCACCGTCGTCGAGCGGGCCCGCAAGCCGCTCGATGAAGCCCTTTACTTCCCTTTCCGGCAAAGCGCCCATGAAACCGTCGACCGGCTGGCCGCGCTGAAAGGCGATGACGGCGGGGATGGAACGAACCCCCAGCCGGCCCGGAATTTCCGGATATTTGTCGATATTCATTTTGACGAGCTTGACCTTGCCGCCCGCCGCCGTGACCGCCTTTTCGAGAACCGGCGCGAGCTGCTTGCAAGGTTCGCACCAGGGCGCCCAGAAATCCACCAGCACTGGCTGACGTGCTGATTCGGCGAGGACGTCAGTGGCGAAGCTCGCCGTGGTGGCATCCTTCACCAGCGCCCCGGCCGCACCTTTCGGCTTGGTCTCGTTCGCGGCTTCGCTGGCGCCTCGCGCGCGCTCCTGGCCACGCAAGCGGCCGAATATCCCCGCCATGTTCTGGCTCCTCCTTGCTGCCCTCGCGAGGGCTGATAGGCGGGATGGTCCAAATCCCCCGGCGCCAAAATGGGTCTTTAGCAGCCAATGCGCAACCGCCCAATGCCGATCAGGCGTTGCCCGGCCGATAGCAAATTCATTCGGCCGGTTTCGGCGGCATGTCAAATGTCCGCGTTTTCTGGTTCCGTTCTCCTGTGGCACCAGGGGCCAAGGCGCAGGCTTTGCCGACATTTACATGAGCTGGGTGCCACGCGTGCGACCGCCCTGTTTAGCCGGGGAATGAGCGGCTCGACATGCCCTTTTCCGCGGCCGTCACGCCGCTCGCATAACGCACGTGATAGTATTTCGCCCGGTTCTCGTTCGTCCATATCGGCGGCCTTCTGTGAATCGGACCGCCACTCTTGCATCACATGCAATTCACGGGATTCAACATTTTTCGAGACGAACACTAAGATCGGATGTTCGGTAACTACCCGATGACAGCCGGCCGCTTCGTTGGCAGGGGCGATTTGAACGCCATCGTGAGACCGAAAATCATGATAAGGGTGAGCGCGTAGACAAGAACCTGCAAGCCGGAAGGCTGGTCGGTGTAACCAATCAAGGTATGCAGCACGCGACCCAGCAAACTCGTGTCAGACAAAATTGCCGATGTGTCCCAGACGGTTCCGTCCAGCACGGTGACGACGCCGGCTTGCTGAAGAAAAACCACGCTCTGAGCGGCAAGTCCGGCAGCAAGAAAAGTGATGAGAAACGTTGTTGCACCGAAAAGATAACGGCTAGGAATCCTAACCAAGCCGAGAAAGGTCAGGGCGGTAACCCCGCAACCAAGCAAGAGACCGATGAGCCCGCCCGCCATGAGGCCCCAGGCCGACGAGCCGCCTGCGATCACCAAGCCATAAAGAAACAGCACGATTTCCGAGCCCTCGCGAAGCACTGCAACGGCGACCACGATCGCCACCGCCGCCAGCGAGCGCGAACCCTTCGCCACCTCCTCGCCGACTTCCTTCATTTGCGCCGCCAATTGGCGGCCGTGCCGCGCCATCCAGATGTTGTGCCAAGCCAGCATGACGACGGCAATAGCGAGAACGCTCGCATTGAAAAGTTCCTGGCCAATACCAACCAAGGCATTGGAGATTTGGTCCGCGAAGACGGCCAGGAGAGCGGCTCCTGCAACGCCGGCGCCGACGCCTGCAGCGACCCATCGGCCGCGACCAGGAACACCTTTTGTTACGGCAAGTAAGATGCCGACAATGATCCCGGCCTCCATGACCTCCCGGAATACGATAATCAACGCACCAAGCATAAGCGTCTTCTCACTGCACGTTCAGGAAGCCTTCAGTCGTGTCTTCATGGTAATCATCGAAGAATCTATACCTTCCCGCCGCGAGAGGGCGAATTTGGACGGTAATCTTGCCGCCTCCAGCGACGACTTTCTCGACCCGCAAGGTCTTGCTCTCGAATTCCGCCGGCGTCGCGTCGAGGTTGCTGATTACGATGGTGATCGGTTTGCCGGCCGGCGCCCGCGCCTCGGCCGGCTGGAACCGATGGTCCTTGAGCGACAGATGCACCGTCGCGGCGTCTTCGGCCCAGGAAACTGGAGCCAAAGCGACCAGAATCATGGCGAAGAAGAAGCCGATCGCCAGCATCTCGAAAGCGACCGCATTTTTTGTTGAGACCGGCAAGTTCATCACTCAACTCCTGAATGCGCGGCGAAAGCCGCTGGAATTTCTGTGTCAATGTGAGTCGAATTGCGCTGTCACACAGTGCAATTTTTCTCGATCCTGCTTTAGAATTCGACTTCGAACTTGAGGTTGGCGAGATTGCGCTGGAAATTCGTGAGGTCTAAAGAGCGCCCCTCGCCAGCCGCGTGCCCGGAGATCTGCGTCGAAAAGGCGGCGGCGAGCATCACCTTGCCCGAAAATTGGATATGCAAGGTCGGACCAATATAGAGGGCGTTGCCGGCGAAGGTTTGCATGCCGAGGCCGTCAAAGGCCCGGTAATATTGCAGTTCGCCGCCCAGCGTCACTTTTGGAGCAATTCGATAGGCCATGGCCGCCGACATGCTGAGATCAGAGCCTCGCTCCCAACTGGGCGCTCCATATTCCTTGCTAACGCCCAGTTCGTAAAACAAATTTGCAGCCGCATAGAGTCGGTTGGGAATGAGCTCCGTATCGGCGACGAGCCCGAATTCGGTGCTGAAATCCCGCGTCAGCGCGCCGCTGACGTCGTCAACCCGAGCCCATTCCGGTTCGACCACGAAGGTCAAGCCAATCGGCGACTCGGGGCCGCGACCGAGGAGGAGAAACCGCAATTCCGTCGAAAGACCGCTGAAGTTGATGTTATGAAAATTGTCGAGACCATCAACGTTGTTGATCGACTGCAACAGACCATGGGCGCTCAACTCGTAACTAAAAAACTGAGTCGGTACACCCTCGAATTCCACCTCCTGCTCGATGGCGGCGAATGATCCGCCGCGCATGCCGAATGCCCCCGTCGTTTCGAATTCGATCGCCTTTTCGCCCTCCGCGCCGATGTCGCTGCCCTCGGTGAAACCGAAGATATATTTGGTTTCAAGTTCGTAAAACGAATCGATTGGCGGCGGGGGAGCGGCCGGCTGCACCAATGGCGGAGAATCCGCGCGCGCAGGCAGGGAACAGATTAAAGCCGCCAAGGCGATGGGACTTAGGCAGGCCACGCCGCCGAATTGCGGCAGACGACGATGCAACATGTGGATGCCACCTTTCAACAATCAAGGAGAACTTGACGTTAGATAAGGGCAAACTACACTCCGCTGCAACAAGTATTTATAAGTTTAGACTCTTTTTAAACCCCAGTTAAGATCTATTATAAATTGCCTCTGGCCGAAGACGAGCTCTATTTGCTAGAAACCATTTCGTTTTTATAATAGATCTAAACTTATGGTCATTTTGGCTGAGCTCAATGCGCGCATGATTCACCGCGTCAACAAATCGACGAGGATCACGTTGGCTGGAAATCCGCATGCCGGCGCTTACTCTTCCCCTCTCGATTTCTGCTGCCGTTTGTTCATGGCCTTCATACGAAGAGACATTTTTATGGCGTGCCTTGCTTCGGCGCGGCCTGCGATAGGTTGCAGGATTTTGCGGAATTCGTCGCGTTTCTCGTGAATCGAGGCGATCACCTTACCCATGGGGATACCCATGTCCACGAGCACGGCTTCCGACAATTGCAAGCTTGCCTCGATTGTCTCGGGGACGGCATCGCTCACGCCAAGGCTATAGAGCTGCGTCGCGTGAAGCGCGTCGCGAGCTCTGGCGACAATGATCAGATCCGGATTGCCGGCGCGCGCGTCGCGAACAATGTCTTCCGCGTCGGCCGGCCGGTCCATCGTGATGACAAGGGCACGGGCCTTGGCCAAGCCGCAGCGGGCGAGAAACCCGGGCCGCGACGCATTGCCCCAATAAATCTCTCGTCCTTGGCCGCGGAACCGCGTCACCAAGGCGGCATCGGTATCGACGGCGAGATAGCGGATGGCATGTGTGTGAAGCATGTCTCCGACGAGTTGGCCAACCCGGCCAAAGCCGACGATGATCGCATCGGGTGCAGGTCCGTCCCCGCCTGGCTCCAGAACAGTGGCGAGCTCCAGTGCGGTCGGCCGTCGTGCCAGGCGCTTGGAGAGCGCGCCAAGGAATGGCACGGCAAGCATCGAAAGCGTCACTGCGATCATTGCCTCCGACCCGGTGCTGGCTGGCAGCGCCTTGGCAGCGACGGCGGCCGTGACGATGACAAAAGCAAACTCGCCGCCGGGCGCCAACATAAGCGCGGCCTCTGTGACGACCCGCGTAGGTAGTCGAGCCATCCACCCGGCCAGCCAATTAACCCAAAATTTGACGGCGACCATCCCAAGCGCAAGGCCAAACGCCACTAGCGGTGCCGAAAACACTTGCGTAAGATCGAGGCTAGCGCCGATTGAAACAAAGAAAAGACCGAGCAGCAAGCCTTTGAAAGGCTCGATTGTCACCTCGATCTCGCGGCGGTACTCGGTTTCGGCAAGAAGAATTCCGGCGATGAAAGCGCCGAGCCCCATCGACAAGCCGCTCGCCGCGGTGAGAACGCCGGTTCCGACAACCACAAGCAGGCAGGCCGCCATAAAAAATTCGGTCGAGCCGGCCGCCGCGACGTGACGGAACAGCGGCCGCATGACGAGCCGTCCGCCGAGCACGACGATGCTCAAACCGGTTAGCGCAGGAACCAGGAAAGAGACCACCGCCATGCTAAGGCCGCCGCCGCCGCGCATTCCGAGCATGGCGACCATGAACAGGAGCGGCGCCACCATCAGGTCCTGAAAGAGCAAGACGGCGAAAATCGTGCGGCCCGCCGTCGTCCCGAGCCGTTTGGCTTCGGCGAGGACGGGGATCACGATGGCCGTGGACGACAAGGCAAGCGCAAAACCGAGCACCTCCGCCGAAGATAGTGACTCCCCCAGGAACAAGGCCAAGGCGCCAAGCGCGGCGGCGGAGCCGAAGACCTGCAGGGCACCGAGCCCGAACACGAGCCGGCCGATAATCGCCAAACGCTGCCACGACAGTTCGAGGCCGATCATGAATAGGAGAAAGACAACGCCGAATTCCGCGACCGGCGCGATTTGCTCAACATTGTCCAGAGCGAACGGCGCGAGCCAGCTGATTTGCCGCGCGAGCGCGCCAAGGCCATAGGGACCGAGCAATACCCCCGCGCCAAGGAATCCCAGAACCGGACTGACCTTCAGGCGCCGGAACAATGGCACGACGACGCCCGCTGTCGCGAGAAAAATCAAGGTTTCCTTGTATTGCTCCGGCGCGAAGGTTCCCATGAGTCTCCCTGATTCCATGGCCACGTAATTCTGGACGGAGCACGAAAAATGCCCGTCACGTTAGTGCCGTTTGCCGGGATTCGGCCAAGCAATAATGCACGGCAGCGAAAGTCATGCAGTTCAAATTACCGAAACGGCCTGTTCGTGCCGGTGGCGCCACAGGCTGCCTGCCTTGAACTAAGGAGAACTCAATGACGCCGCCCAAGGCGCGATCACGGCCGAATAGCAGGACCAAGACTCCGGCCTCATGGGGTAAAACGCGCCCCGCCCTTTCCCCAGCAGCCGGAATACGGCATGCTGGCGCCATGCAAGATCCGCCGGCCAGCAACACGCCGGAACTCAGCGTCAGCGAATTGTCCGCCGCCCTGAAGAGGACGGTAGAGGATCGTTTTGGCTTCGTGCGGGTGCGCGGCGAAATTTCGAACTATCGCGGGCCGCATTCTTCCGGTCACGTCTATTTCTGCTTAAAGGACCGAACCGCCCGCATCGATGCGGTGATCTGGAAGGGAGTTTTTGCGCGGCTCAAGACCAAGCCGCAGGAGGGTCTGGAAGTCATCGCGACCGGCAAGGTCACGACCTATCCCGGCAAGTCGAGCTATCAAATCGTCGTCGAGGCGCTGGAGCCGGCGGGAATTGGCGCGCTCATGGCGCTCATAGAGGCGCGCCGCCAAAGACTCGCGGCGGAAGGGCTTTTCGACGAAGCGCGCAAGCGGCCATTGCCGTTTTTGCCCGCGCGCATAGGCGTCGTCACCTCGCCGACGGGTGCGGTCATCCGCGACATCCTGCACCGCATCGCGGAGCGGTTTCCGCGCCATGTCATGGTCTGGCCCGTGCGGGTCCAGGGCGAAACCTCGGCGGCAGAAATCGCCGCCGCGATAGACGGTTTCAATAACCTGCCCGAGTACGGTTCCTTGCGGCGGCCGGACGTGATTATCGTCGCTCGGGGCGGCGGTTCGCTCGAGGATTTATGGAGTTTCAACGAGGAAACCGTCGTCCGCGCGGCGGCGCGGAGCCTTGTGCCAGTCATTGCCGCGGTCGGGCACGAAACGGATTGGACCCTGATCGACCACGCCGCCGATCTGCGCGCGCCGACCCCGACGGCGGCGGCGGAAAAAGCGGTGCCCGTGCGCAGCGAACTGGCCGCCGCGCTCGCCGACCTTGCCCGCCGCCAAAGCGGCGCCGCGCTGCGAACCCTCGACCGCCGCCGCAGCGAATTTCGCGCCCTGGCGCGCGCCCTGCCGCAAAGCGACAGCATTTTTGCCCTTCGCCGTCAGCAGCTCGACACTCTCGAGAGCCGCCTCATGGGCGCACGCGAAAAAGCCCCCGCTCGCGGGCAGCTCGGCCTGGCGCGCCTGTCCCATCGGCTTGCGCAACAGTCGCCACATGCAAAAATGGGCCGCGCAGCGGAACGGCTTAAGGCGCTAAAACAAAGGTTGCTGCGGTGCCGGACCGTGGGCAATGACGGAAGGAAGCAAGGTCTCAAACACCTTGCCGCGAGACTTGGCGGAACCCGCGTGGCATGCATCGGAACAGTGCGCGACGTTCGCATTCGGCTCCATGGTTTGGCGGACCGCATGGCGCGCGGCTGGAAGGCGCGCATCGTGGCTCGCCGGGTGGATGTTAATGGCCTGGATAAAATGCTCTTTAGTCTTGGTTATCCGCAAATCCTGGCGCGGGGCTTCGCACTGGTGCGCGACAGCGGCGGCAAACCCCTGCGCAGAGCAGCCGAGGTGGCCGATGGCGCGCATCTCGATATTCAATTTGCAGACGGGCACAAAGCGGTTGTGGCCACTGGAAAGGACGCCACCCCGCTCATCCGCGCAGCCAGCAAGGGCCGCCGGAAACGCGAACAAGCTACGCTGTTGTGAAAATATTGCTTCCGGGCGTTCGCTATAAACCCCGCGGCGCCGGGCCAGCCAGATATTGGCGCAAGGCTCACCCTTAGATGCCGGGGGGAGGCTTGATCGAAGCCTCGCAATGAGCGTTTTCGGCCCCGGCGCGCGCCGCTTGCAGAAAATCCCGGCCATTGGGCAAAAAAAGCTTGGACGAACGGGATTTTCCGTTGTTTACCCGTCGCCGCAAACCGGTTGGCGAAGGCCGGTCAAATCTTGCGCTCTGTTTCGGCTGGCCGGAAGTGCCGCCCAACTTCTGCTTCGGACCGAAATGAGATGATTTCTCGAACCCGATCGTCCATGACGGATTTACCCGGCGCCGATCGCCGCGCCTTACCCCGCCGGCCGAGAGTTACCTAGTCCATGACCAAGCCAGTACGAATTGCGCTCGACGCTATGGGCGGCGACCATGGACCGGAAGTGATCGTTCCAGGTGCCGCCCGCGCCCTGCGGCGGCGGCCTGATATGAGATTTCTGTTTTTTGGCGATGCCGCCAAGATCAAACCGCTCCTCGATGCCGAGCCGGGGCTTTCCGGGGTCTCCGCCTTGCGCCATACCGGGGTTTCGGTTCGGATGGACGCCAAGCCTAGTCAGGCGTTGCGTGCCGGTCGGCGAACGTCTTCGATGTGGCTCGCCATTGAGGCCGTAAAGAAGAACGAAGCCGATGTTGCGTTTTCGGCCGGCAATACTGGCGCCCTGATGGCCATGGCAAAAATTTGCCTGCAAATGATGCCAGGGATCGGCCGCCCGGCGATCGCCGCGGTCTGGCCTACGGTGCGAGGCAAATCGATCGTCCTTGATCTTGGGGCGACCATCGGCGGCGACGCGCGGCATCTTGTCGATCTTGCCGTTATGGGCTCTGCTATGGCGCGGATCGTCCTTTCCGTCGAACGGCCGGCCGTCGGTTTGTTGAATATCGGTGTCGAGGAAATCAAAGGCATCGACGAGGTCAAGATCGCGTCCCGCCTACTGCGCGAGATCAGTTTGCCGAATCTCGACTACCATGGCTTCGTTGAAGGCGACGATATTGGCAAGGGAACGGTCGATGTCGTGGTCACCGAAGGCTTTGCCGGCAATATCGCCTTGAAAACCGCAGAAGGCACGGCCAGTCAAATGGCGCAATATCTGCGCGAAGCGCTGGGCCGGGATTTTATGTCGAAGATAGGCTATTTTCTTGCGCGCCATGCCTTCGCGGCATTGAAGGAAAAGATGGATCCGCGCAATGTCAACGGCGGGGTTTTTCTCGGTCTTAACGGTGTGGTCATTAAGAGCCACGGCGGCTCCGACGCGATCGGCACAGCGAATGCGATGGAAATCGGCTATGCCATGGCCCGGCAAGAACTCTTGCGCAAAATTCGCGATTCACTTCCGGTCTCGCGCGAGCAATTCCCCACCTCATCGAGGCTTCCTGCGTCGGGCGCGCCCGTCGCGGCGCCATCGGATTTCTGAGCGGTTTCTAGGGATAATTCCGTGAACCATGCACCATCAGGTAAGCTCCGCTCCGTCGTCCTGGGGCTCGGCTCCTATCTTCCCAAACGCATCGTCAGCAATGCCGACCTCGAAAAGTCGCTGGAGACGACCGACGCATGGATCGTGCAGCGCACGGGAATAAGGCAGCGCCACGTCGCCGCCTTGGACGAGCCGACCTCGCAGCTCGGTCTTTATGCGGCCAAAGCTGCCCTCGCCGACGCCGGGCTCACGGCTTCGGATCTCGATCTCGTGATTGTCGCGACCTCGACGCCGGACTTCACCTTTCCCGCCGTCGCGACCCAGATCCAGGCCGCACTGGGCATGACAAACGGCGCCGCTTTCGACGTCCAGGCGGTCTGTTCCGGGTTCGTCTTCGCGCTCGCCACCGCCGACAAATTCTTGACCTCTGGATCGCACCGGCGCGCCCTCGTCATCGGCGCGGAAACCTTCTCGCGTCTGCTTGACTGGACCGACCGGACGACATGCGTTCTCTTCGGCGACGGGGCGGCGGCCATGGTTCTCGAAGCGCGGCGCGGGGAAGGAACCGCGGGGGATCGGGGCGTTCTCACGTCGCACCTTCGCTCGGACGGACGTCACCGGGAAAAGCTCTACGTCGATGGAGGGCCTTCCACGACGCGGACGACCGGGCATTTGCGGATGGCGGGAAGGGAGGTTTTTCGCCACGCGGTCGGCATGGTCGCGGACGTGGTGACCGCGGCCTTTGAGGCGACTGGAACGAGTGCCGCCGGTCTCGATTGGTTTGTGCCGCACCAAGCCAACCGCCGCATTATCGACGCGTCGGCGGAAAAACTTGGGATCGCGCCAAATAAAGTCGTTGTCACCGTCGATTTGCACGCCAACACGTCGGCCGCGTCGATTCCGCTCGCCCTTACGGTCGCGCGCAACGATGGCCGGATCAAGCAGGGCGACCTCGTGATGGTCGAAGCGATGGGGGGCGGATTCACCTGGGCATCGGCGCTTATTCGCTGGTGAGTCTTTCGGCCATGACTGCCGCCGGAAGTGGCTTGATTTGGCGCAAATTTTGTTCCAATGTTTAGGTAGCTAGGCAGATGACTTGTCCACGGGGATGCTAAAGTGGGCGGTTCATCGGAACCTGACCATGGGGGCGAGGGCGGCTCCCATGGTGCACAAAACTAAGTCAAATTTTCGAAAATGAAAAAACCGAGAACTAGGAGCGCATGTCCGCAGATCACCGGCTGTTTTGAGCATAAGATAGTCCGGCTTATCACACGAGCAAGGGTCATCGAGGATTGAACGCTGCGGTCAGATTCCAAGGTTGGCTAGCACCCCGGACCGCGCCGGGACATGAGGTGCTCGCTTGCTTTCCTGGATAGAGCCCGCCAGGCGGTGGCCAGACGAGTTCATTTCCGTGTGAGTGAAACGGTTTGGTGGGTTTGCAAGAAATGACAAGATCCGCAACCGCACGCGCTGCTGGAGAAGTTGGATTGTCTGTCGCGGAACCCACGGCCGGAGCTTCCCAGCGGACCGCGCAACGGACCGTTACGCGGGTCGATCTCGCGGAAGCCGTGTACCGTTGCGTCGGTCTGTCGCGCAAAGAGTCGGCTACGCTGGTGCAGGCGGTGTTGGATGAACTCGCCGACGCTTTGATCAGGGGCGAATCTGTCAACTTGTCTTCATTTGGGCGGTTCCACGTGCGTGCCAAGTCGGAGCGAATTGGTCGTAATCCCAAGACTGGGATTGAAGTTCCGATAATCCCCCGCCGCGTTATGGTGTTCAAGCCATCGAATGTGCTCAAAGCCCGAATCAATGGTCTGGCGGTTGCCAGCGATGCGGACGACTGAGCATTTTCGCAAATTCATTCTCGCGAAAAGAGCACCAGCGCGGCCCGGCAAGCGACCTGCAATCGAAACGGCCGGCTTTGACCTCAAGATAAGGAGCTAACGGCGGATGGACAAAAGCGCCGATGCGTTTCGCACGATTAGCGAGGTCGCAAGCGAGCTTGATCTTCCGCGGCATGTGCTGCGATTCTGGGAGACCCGGTTTCCTCAGATCAAACCGTTGAAGCGCGCGGGAGGCCGGCGCTATTACCGCCCCCGCGATATAGAGGTTCTGCGCGCGATCAAACATCTCCTGTATGGGCAGGGATATACGATCAAGGGCGTGCAGCGTGTTTTGAAGGAGCAGGGCGCTGGTGCGTTCGCTGCCGCGAGGGATGCCGCGAACGAAGGCTGTTCGGAGCATTCGTTTCCGGCGGTGCGAGAATTGCTGCAACTTCAGGGCTCGCCGCCCCGGCAAGGCGAGGCGGCTTTGGATGGCACGGTCCACTCCGGCGAACCCCAACCGGCAGCCGAATCGCGCGCCGCCATGGATCGCGACGATTCCGCCGGCATGGCCGGCGAGGGTCCCGTGTTGGCTTTGGCGTTAACGTCCGAAAAGATCGCGCGGTTGCGGGCGGCCTTGGCCGAACTGGCGGCGTGCGCGGACATCCTTGCCGCCGCGCGCGACCGGTAGTTTTGGGCGATGCGCGGGTAGAATGGTTCCCGAAAATGGAAACCGGGACGTGATCGCGGGTTCGCACGGCGCGTTGCGCCTGAGGAGGGCTTTCCCTATAAGGGCCAACGTCGGAGTGTAGCGCAGCCCGGTTAGCGCACTAGTCTGGGGGACTAGGGGTCGCGGGTTCGAATCCCGCCACTCCGACCAGATGGCCAGCCACCCCTGGTCA
This sequence comes from Methylocella sp., assembly GCA_036560885.1. Classification (GTDB taxonomy): domain Bacteria; phylum Pseudomonadota; class Alphaproteobacteria; order Rhizobiales; family Beijerinckiaceae; genus Methylocapsa. The sequence goes on along the minus strand of DATBQJ010000178.1, from coordinate 16,865 downwards.
TTTGTATCTGCAGGTGGTTGAATGTCCGCGCGCTTGGGTGTTGCGCGCCACTCCTGCCCGAACCATCATATTTCCCCAGGCCAAGAATACGCGCCAGCAGATGTCAGCTACTCAACTCTCGAACCGCCTTCCCGGATGCTTCGACGAACTTCTCGATCAACTTTGTTTTACCCGCGCTGAGTTGACCGGCCAGTGCGGGACAGTCATTCCCCACCGGCGCCCGCGAATGGGCGCCGGGGGGAAGTTGCGGCAGTCCTTGCCCAATTAACCAGCCCACCCAAGAGGAAACAGAACCATGAAAACGCCAAATATATCTATCTTGTCCATCGCAATGCTGGTCGCAGGGTCGATCGCGCTATCTGGATGCGGTAAGCGAAGCGCGAAAAATCCTACCATGATTTCCTATTCTCAGGTCGGCGTATGCAAAAGCTACGCTGTGCCAAACGGCAACGAACAAAAGGCGAAGCCCAATGAGGGCTTTGTTATCTTCAAAATCGAAACCGTCGACAATTCAAAACAAAGCGACATTTTCCACCTCGACCCAGAGCGCCTGATGATCGACCAAACCACCCCTGAATTTCAACAGAAAGATATATCTCGCCGAAGCCGCCGCTTTATAGATGCGGATCCGAGATTCGCGCAAGCCATGGGCGTGAAGGGCCTTGCGCGGACCGCTTTCCCGGCGAACGAAAAAACCGACGTCAACAGCTTTGTTATCGTTCCGCTTCCCCTGGATGTCGGATTGGGCGGGCCGAACGCCAAGCAATACTCGTTCGACCTCCTATACGATACCACGACTACCGAAGTACAAGTCGGGACTAATGACATAGTCACCACAAAAACAAACGCAGCCGTAGACAAGTTCCCCGTGGTCGAAAACTGCAAAGAGTTGGATTACAAATAGGAAGATATCTCGCCCTTCTGGTCTGGCAGACTAATGTTGGCACATGCGAACCCGCGCGTCGTAGTTAAGCGCCCGGGCTCGCAGCGTCAGCTCGTTTGCCGCTGGTTGGTCGCTGCCTAGCGAGGCGCCGGAATTTGACAGTGGCGTTGGCTCCGTCCGCCCGGCAGATCGGCGTTGCCGCCCCGGTGCATGGATAAGGAACGATACCATCAGAGCGCTTCCCGATCGAATGGAAACATTTGATCGGGAAGCAATCGCTCAATATCAGTAAGCGGGAGCAATCCTTGATCGAAAAGCCGGTCAACTTTTTTAGGGATTTTCTCTCGGCCGTGATTGCGCCATGTTGAATAGCGCATAGTTTTTAATCATTGCCAGCGGCCTCACTTTGACATCGACGGATGCCCGCTATCTCAACGATCACCGGCAAAAACCTATCGGCATGTGGCCGCTAGGCAATCCTACAACGCGGCTTGAAATTGCTTCGCTAATCCGAACGCACGCAAGAAATTGCAATTCTGACCTACTTCGAAGCATAAGCGGCAATCATTTCTTATCGACAAGCGCTTCCAGCGCCGCCTCGAAGTTGGCAATGTTGCGCGGGTTGGCGCCGAAATCGTAAGGCCCGAAGCGCGCCACCGAACGGATGTCGATTCGCGTTTGACCGGCGAGCGGCCTTAGCCTCAACGTGATGTCGGACGGGAAGCCGAGGACAAAACTGGTGGCTATAGCATCGATATGGCCAAGACCCGCCCGCCCGCCCGGCGGCCTTTGGTCGACGATCTCCCAACCGTTTGCCACCAGCGCCGCCACGGCAGCATCGAATGCTTCCTTCGCGTCGAGATCGAGGAGGATTGGCTGTATCTGTGGATAGGCCTTGATTTGCGCCTTGCGTCTCGCGATCGCGACGCTTGGCGGCGTGTTGTTACCGCGCGCGGCCAGGGCGGCGTGCGAAAGAGAAAAGCTTGGCGGATCGGCGATATCCGTCGATATGTCGGATAGACGCGGCAACCGCATGGCTTGTTGTGCGAGATAGGCCGGGTAGGCCAACAGCAGAGTGGCGAGAATGAGTCCCGCGAGGGCCTGCCCGGCGCCGTTGTATCCGCTGCGCCAAATGATCGCAAAAGCCAAAAACGCCAATAAAATCGCCCCGCAAGCAATCGCAGCCGCCCCGCCGAGCACTGCGATCAGGGCAACGCCCCGCGCAACGCCCAAAATGCCGATACAGGCAACGGCAAGCGAAAACACCGCGAAGCGCCGGCTGAGCAAAGCCGCCTTGGAATAGGGCTCCTCGATGATCGGACGCCGCATGCCGGAATCTCCTGGCGCGATCCATTTGCGTGAATAGGTGCCAAATGGGTAGAACATTCCGGGCCCGCTGGCCATGCCGGATTTGCTCGGTTCCGCTTCCAAATCTGCACTCAACGCGGAAGACCTACCGGCGAACGCAGTGATGCCTTCAGGGCCATGTGTGGAAAGCTGCGCCGATTGCTGACGGAAGACATTCAAGCCGGCGCCAGGCGCAGTGCGCATGAGATCGCCCAGTTTGACTCTAGCGGGTTGCAGCCGTACGATTCAACGGCAACGTAAGGTATAGATTTGAAATTTCGGATTATGTCTAAGGAGGCCCGTTATGCGACGGACTACATTTCTGTGCACGATCACAGCTTTCGCATCGATCCTGGTGGCGATGCTTGCGATTTTTAGCGCTCAGACAATCAACGCCGTTTCCGGCGCGGTCTCTTTACAGCCCGTTCCCACCCCTTGCCCGCGTCCGGCTGCAGGCAGTGTGGTGAGCGACCCGCCCGCGCTTTACAGCTCCAATGGGGTATTGAATGTCCAATTGACGTATCAACACCGACTCGATTCTGCCGGCAGGGAATTGTTCTGCTTCATGGCCCCAGGCGGCCTGCAGAACCCCACGCTGCATGTGAATCCGGGTGACCAACTGAACATCACCCTTACGAATAAAACGCCCGCTGGACTAGCAGGAATGACGATTAATTCGCCGAATTGCGGGAACAAGACGATGAACAGCTCGTCCGTGAACATTCACTATCATGGAACGAACTTATCGCCGACGTGCCATCAGGATGAAGTTATCAAGACGCTCGTCAATTCTGGCGAAACGTTCCAATATAATGTGACATTTCCTTCTGACGAGCCACCCGGACTTTACTGGTACCACCCGCATGTTCATGGCATCGCCGAGCACGCGCTCCAGGGCGGTGCCGCCGGGGCGATCGTTGTGGACGGAATCGAGGCCGCACAGCCGGCCGTCGCCGGCTTGGCGCAACGCATCTTGTTGGTCCGCGATCAAAATGTGCCGGGAAACCCAATCCCCACCGGTAACATCCCTTCGTGGGACGTCACCCTGAACTATGTCCCAATTACTTCGCCCACCGATCCTACCTCCAACAAATTCGTTCCTGCCATACTCACCATGGAGCCTGGAAAGTCGCAGTTCTGGCGCGTTTCCAACTCCAGTTCCGATACCATCCTGGACCTCCAATATGTGTTCGACGGAGTGCCGCAGACGATACAGGTCGTCGCTATTGATGGCGTCGCCGTCAATTCCCAGGACGGCACCCAGCCCGGCCTAACAATTCCGGTCACACATTTCACGCTTTCGCCGGCTGCGCGCGTGGAATTCATTGCGCCGGCACCGCCAGCGTCGGTGCGGCTCGCTCAACTCGTCACGCTCGGTGTCAACACCGGTACATTTGGTGGAAATGACCCACAACGGCCCCTAGCAACGATCAAGCTGCCGAGTGCGAGTCCTCTCAATAATCAGGTCAATAATCAGGGCGGCGCCAGCGACCACAATGTTCGCGCGATTGCGCCAATGCACGCCAGTCGGCCGCGTTTCGCGGGTCTCGGATCGGCGCCTGTAGCCACCGCGCGGACGGTATTCTTTGACCAAAATCACCAGACACAGTTTTTCATGGCTGTGCAAGGAAAGCCGGAACATGTTTTCGATCCCAACGCTGCTCCCGACATCGTCGCCACGCAGGGTACGGTCGAAGAATGGACCGTCGAAAATCACGCGAGCCAAAACCACGTATTCCACTTCCATCAGCTGCATTTTTTGGTGGAATCGCAGAATAACTTCGAGGTGAATGGATCCCAACAAGCGCCGGCTGTCACAGGCCAGTACCTCGACACGATCCAGGTTCCATTCTGGGACCAAAATGTTGCTCACCCTTATCCCAGTGTCACGCTCCGTATCGACTTCCGCGGAAGTGACATTGGCAACTTCGTCTTCCACTGTCACATCCTGGGGCATGAAGATTTGGGCATGATGAACATCATTCAGGTTCAGTCTCCGTAGCTGCTCATGTCCCCACCTTGGGCGGTAGAATTGGCCGGTGTGTTTGGCGGCGGCACCTCGATCTAATTCAACCCGTGATTGGAACGAGAGACGCGGGATTTGGTGGGCCTTTTCGCACCACAATTGTTCAAGAGGAAATGGACAAGTCCGGAGCTGTCGATAGCATCAATCCAAGAGTTTGACTCTAGCGGGTGGCGCCCATATGGTTTCGCGCTAAGGTAAAGTTATGAATGGGAATTTCAGATTTAGAGGACTCAATTATGCGATGGACTACGCTGCTGTGCACGATCACAACTTCCGCATCAATCCTCGTGGCAGCGCTTGCAAGTTCTAACGCTCAGGGACTCAGGTCCGGTTCCAGTGCGGCCCCGGTGCCACCAGTCGCCAACCCTTGCCCGCGTCCCGATGCAGGTAGTGTGGTGCGCGACCCGCCCGCGCTTTTCAGCTCCAATGGGGTGCTGAACGTCCGCTTCTCGTATCAGCAGCGGATCGATTCCACTGGCAGGGAATTATTCTGCTTCATGACGCCGCAAGGTCTGCAGAACCCGACGCTGCATGTGAATCCGGGTGACCGTTTGATCGTCACCGTTACCAACAACACGCCAGTTGGCACAGGAGGCATGACGATTAATCCGCCGAACTGCGGGAACAAGACGATGAACAGCTCGTCCGTGAACATTCACTATCATGGAACGAACACATCGCCGAATTGCCATCAGGATGAAGTTATCAAGACGCTTGTCAACTCTGGCGAAACCTTCCAATATAAAGTGACCTTCCCGTTGAACGAGCCCCCAGGACTTTACTGGTACCACCCGCACGTTCATGGCATCGCCGAGCACGCGCTTCAGGGCGGCGCCGCCGGGGCGCTCGTTGTAGGCGGCGTCCATAATGTGCATCCGGCCGTCGGCGGCCTGCGCCAACGCATTTTGGTGGTCCGCGATCAAAACGTCCCGGGAAACCCAGACCCAGACGGTAATATCCCAGCTTGGGACGTCACTCTGAACTATGTCCCAATTACCTCGCCCACCGATCCGAACTCCGACGACTTCGTCCCAGCGATACTCCAAGTGAAACCAGGAGAGAACCAATTCTGGCGCGTTTCCAACTCCAGTTCCGACACCATCCTGGACCTCCAATATGTGTTCGACGGAGTGCCGCAGGAAATACAAGTCGTCGCTATTGACGGTGTCCCGGTCAATTCCCAGGACGGAGCCAAGCCCGGAAAAACAATTGCGGTCACCCATTTCATGCTTCCGCCAGCTGCGCGCGTGGAGTTCATTGCGAAGCCACCGACGGCTTCGGTAGGACTCGCGCAGCTCATCACGCTCGGTATCAACACCGGTCCAGATGGCGACAACGACCCGCGGCGGCCCCTGGCGACGATCAAGCTAGTCAGCCATGGTGATGACCAGGACATGGGCAGCGACCGCAATGTCCCGGCGTTTACGGCATTGGATACCAGGAAGCCGCGTTTCGCGGGCCTCGGATCGGCGCCCATCGCCGTAAAACGCACCGTGTTCTTCAATGAAATCCAGCCGACGACGTTTTTCATGGATGTGGAAGGGAAACCGCAACATGTGTTCGATCCCAACGCTGCCCCAGACATCGTCGCGACACAGGGTACGGTCGAAGAATGGACCGTCCAAAACCACACGGCCGAAAACCACGAATTCCACTTCCATCAGCTGCATTTTTTGGTGGAATCACAGAATAATTTCGAGCTGAATGGATCCCAACAGGCGCCCGCTATCACCGGCCAGTACCTCGACATGATCCAGGTTCCATTCTGGGATGGAAATCCAGCCCACCCATTTCCCAGCGTCACGCTCCGTATCGATTTCCGAGGGCCCGACATTGGCGACTTCGTCTTCCACTGTCATATCCTTGGCCACGAGGATCTGGGCATGATGAACATCATCCGGGTGGAGAAGGCTCCGTAGTTGCCCACTTCCTCGTTCCGGCCTGATCCAAAGCTTGACCGCGCGCTGTCCATGGCTTAACCCCAAGCCATGGACTCGGTTACCACGGCGTTTTGGCTCCCGCTTATCGAGATTATCTGGATTGATATTCTTCTCTCGGGCGACAATGCCGTGGTGATTGCACTTGCCTGCCGTTCGCTGCCCGAGCGACAGCGGACGCGGGGGATAATTCTCGGCTCGGGCGTGGCGGCGGCTTTGCGCGTCGTCTTCACCATTCTTGCCGTGGAATTGCTGGACCAGAATTTTGTGAAGATCGCGGGCGGGATTCTCCTGCTGTGGATCGCGGTCAGGCTCGTAGACGAGGAAGAGCGGCAAGAAGAGATCGCGCCGGCCAGCTCGCTGTGTGCTGCCATCCGTATCATCGCCGTGGCGGACGCCGTGATGTCGCTCGACAATATGATGGCGGTCGCCGCCGCGGCAAAAGGTTCGAAACTGTTGATCCTTCTAGGTCTTGTCCTCTCGATGCCGCTCCTGTTCGTTGGCTCCACGCTCGTCCTCACGCTGCTCAACCGCTTTCCCGTCCTCGTTTGGGCCAGCGCGGGGTTGCTCGGCTGGATCGCCGGCGACCTCATCGGCACCGATCCCGGTCTTGCTGCCTGGCTCTCCGTGCGCTGGCCCGGCTTCGATATCTGGGACGGACCGGCGGGCGCCGTGGTTGTGCTGGTCATCGCATGGCTGCAACATCGGCATAAAGCCCCATTGCGGCAAGGATAGAGGCTGGCGAATTGGTTGGCGATGCGCCGCTTTGGCTGAGCCGCCTCACTTCAAATCCTTCTTGTTGGACAGCCAAAGGCGTCGGCATCCACGCCAAAATCCAGGCGCGTACCGCCTTGGATTACAAACAACTGCGATGCGATATTCGTGTTCTGTCAATGTAATCCATTTTACCGACGCCTCGGTTTTGCTGATGAAGCGCGCGAAATTTTGAAATTTACGGCCTGACGGACGGTATCTTACCAAAAGGCGCAGAATCGGTATCGGTCTTGGTCGCGGTTGTGCTGCTTTCCCGCGCAGCGAAGAAAGCTTTGATTGCCTCCGCGACTTGGCTCGATGCCTTGTCGCGCCACTGCGGTGAAGCGAGCGCAAGCTCGTCTTTTTCGTTGGAAAGATAGCCGAGTTCCAATAGGACGGATGGAACGTCTGGCGCCTTTAGAACACGAAACCCGGCCGCGCGCTGAGGATTTTTGTTAAGCTTTCCCGCGACGCGCCAATAATTTACCAGGGTGTGCGCGAAGAAGTGGCTGTAGGCGCGCGTTTCCCGCCGGGTCAAATCGAATAAAATGCCGGACACGCCGGTAGCGTCCTCGCTTTGGTCCAGTCCGGCTGCGGCGTCGGATTGGTTCTCTTTTTCGGCCACACGCGCGGCTTCGGCGTCCGAGGCGCGATCCGATACTGTGTAGACGGTCGCGCCGGAGACATCGGCAGCACGTGACAAAGTGTCGGCGTGAATAGAGACAAACAGGGCGGCGCTCCGGTCGCGCGCTATCCGCACGCGTTCGGATAGGGGAACGAAGCTGTCGTCGTCACGCGTCATGACGACCTTGAAACGGCCGTCCGCATCGAGTTTGCCCGCGACTGCCTTAGCGAAATCGAATACCAGCTCTTTTTCAACGAGGCCTTTCTTCATAGCGCCACGGTCGATTCCGCCGTGGCCAGGATCGATCACGATGACTGGCTTCGCCGATTCCGGCTCGGGCTTTGGGGCCGCCTTGGATTGCGCCTGCGCCGCCAATTGGATCCGCGCTTGTTGGGCGGCAGCTTGGAAACTCCGGCGATCTGTTTTGGCTAGCTCGATGATGAGGCGGGTGCCGTTCTCCCCTTTCTCACAAGCCGCCCGCAAAACCTGCGCCGGAGCACTAAGATCGATGACAATACGTGACTTTCCTGGCGCGAGCTGCCCGAAGCGAAAGGAGGCGACGAGGCCGGTCCGGGGCGACGAAGATGCCGCCTTGCCGGTCTCCGGGTCGAGCGAAAAATCGGTTTGAGGCAAATCAACGATGACCCGGTCGGGACCGGCAAGGACAAAGGCAGTGGCGTCGAGCGGCGCGGACAGCTCGAATATGAGCTTGGCGCGATCGCCGCTGCTCTCGATCCTGGCCGCATTGGCGGCCGGACGCTTTGCTTGTTCTGGCTGAACCGTCGCGGCATTCGCGCGCAGGCCAAAGCAGCGCCCGGTCGGGGACAGAAGCGTCAGCCCGCCGGCGGCGAGCACCGCCATAACTGCCCGCGCCATGGTGGCTGGCGCGCCAATTGCTTTGCAAAATAAAGCGCTATCCGCCATCGATTCGCCCCGGGGTTTGCCTCTCAAGCCGCCGTTGGGATCGCAGCTTTGAAATTCCAGTGCCGGGACCAGGCGTCTTTGCGACGCGTGAACCAAGCTTTCCGTGTCTAGGATCAACGAAGTTAACGATTTATGATTATGCCATAAGCCCTCCGCTAAAACCGTCACCGCGCGGACACGGCGCAAAGGAAAACTTGCCAAACAGTTCAGAAACCCGATATAAATAGCAATTCTTTTCCGGGCCCGGAAATTAGCGAATCAGAGTCACGGGAATTTGCAGCGTTGCGCCGTCTATTATTGCTATTTCAGGTGGTTGTGCCGCGAGGCAAAGCTGGAGCTAGCGCAAAGCTGCTGCTGGCACTCCCGGAGCAAGGGCTTCCCCGAGGTGCCCCTGATAGGCTGATAGGACTGATGTTTGGACGGTTCCATTGAAGGGAGCCGTTCCCGATAGGTGACCAGGATATGACCTGTCCCGCAATGGGGCTTTTAGCGGCCGCCGGTCCAATCGGCTATGACAATCACCCGGTTGCGTGGCCGGTCGCGTTTGTCGCTTTCAAAGGCGTGCTTCCCGAGTTGATGCGTTGCTGTCGCCTCCCGGACCGGAGCCGCCGGACCGGACGTACCCAAAGCTGGGCGGCGCGTCCCAGTTTGTCCGGCGGCGGAATGCCTGGCGGCGTCGCGTTTTGCCGCCCCGCACCTCCTTTTTCTCATTCACCCTCCCATCCATTGCGTGATGCGGCCTTGCGCCGGCCACGCCTGGCCTCGGCGTCCGCTTCGTGGGCCTTGGCCGGCGACACTGGCCCTTTGCGCGTCGCGCCTGAACGAGTTTCACATGGCCAACAAAATGCTCATCGACGCGTCTCACCCCGAAGAAACCAGAGTGGTGGTCCTTCGCGGTAACCGGGTCGAGGAATTCGATTTCGAAGCCGCCAGCAAGAAACAGCTTCGCGGCAATATTTATCTCGCCAAGGTCATGCGGGTCGAGCCATCGCTGCAGGCCGCCTTTGTCGACTACGGCGGCAACCGGCATGGCTTTCTTGCGTTCTCGGAAATCCACCCTGATTACTATCAGATTCCCGTGGCGGACCGTCAGGTTTTGATCGAAGAGGAGGCGAGGGCTCAACGCGACGAGGAAGAAGACGTTGCCCGGCCGCAGCGCCGAAGCCGCCGCTACCGGCGCGGCGATCGCAATGGCACTCGGGCCGAGAAACGGCGCAGCGCGGACCCAACCCTCTCCGAAACGATCGCCGAGCCCTACGCCGGCGAGGCAGCCGTGGACGCAGCAGGCCGTGTCCACCAGGAGGCGGAGAGCGAAGGGGCAGGATATGATGCGCCGTTCGAGGCAGAACGCCCGGCCGGGGATCGCTCCTTGGACCTGCCGGAAGACACCACCGGTGCGCCGGCCCGGGACGCCTTGGGACAGGAAGACTCCGCCTCAGAAACCCAGCCACCGGATCTCGCCGGCGAGACGCCCCTAGTCGATGCCGCCGCTGAACGCGCAATTATTCTTGAGGCGGACGGCACCGGTCCGGTGGCGGCGCGAGACCATGCGGAAACGACTTTTCCCGACAAGGGCGACGTGCCAGCGAGCCCTGCCACGCCGGAGACTGCCGAGCCCAGTGGCACAGAAGGCGAGGAAGGCGAGGACGAAGCGGCCGAGATCGAACAGCTCGGCGGCGATGCTATGGAAGAGATGCCGGTTCGCCCGCATCGCCAGCGCAGGCAATATAAAATCCAGGAGGTCATCAAACGCCGCCAAGTTCTCCTCGTGCAAGTTGTCAAGGAAGAGCGCGGCAACAAAGGGGCGGCGCTGACAACCTATTTGTCGCTTGCCGGGCGCTATTCGGTTTTGATGCCGAATACCGCGCGGGGCGGCGGCATCTCTCGCAAGATCACCGATTCGTCGGACCGCCAGCGACTCAAACTTATCGCTCAGGAACTCGAAGTTCCGGAAGGCATGGGCGTGATTGTCCGCACCGCCGGCGCCGCACGCACCAAGGCCGAAGTCAAGCGCGACTTCGAATATCTGCTGCGCATGTGGGAAACGGTGCGCGAAACCACGTTGCAATCGAGCGCCCCGACGCTGGTTTACGAAGAAGGTTCCCTGATCAAGCGGTCGATCCGTGACCTTTATAATAAGGACATCGACGAGATCGTGGTCGCGGGGGAAGATGCCTATCGCGAGGCCAAGGAATTCATGCGCTTGCTGATGCCGAGCCATGCCAAGATGGTTCAGCCGTACCGTGATCCGCAGCCGATGTTCGCAAAATCCGGTGCCGAAACGCAGCTCGACGCAATGTTCTCGAACCAGGTCACCTTGAGGTCTGGTGGCTATGTCGTCATCAATCAAACAGAGGCCTTGGTTGCAATCGACGTCAACTCAGGGCGCTCCACGCGCGAACATAATATCGAGGACACCGCGCTGCGGACCAATCTCGAAGCCGCCGACGAGATTAGCCGCCAATTGCGTCTGCGCGATCTTGCCGGTCTCATCGTCATCGATTTCATCGACATGGAGGAGAATCGCAACAATCGCGCCGTCGAGCGCCGCCTGAAGGACGCCCTCAAGAACGACCGGGCCCGCATCCAAATCGGCCGGCTGTCGCATTTTGGTCTTTTAGAGATGTCCCGTCAGCGCATGCGCACCGGAATCATCGAGGGCTCGACCGTGACCTGTCCTCATTGCGCGGGCGCGGGGACGATTCGGTCGACAGCGTCGATCGCCCTGCATATCCTGCGCATTCTGGAAGACGCCCTGATCAAGAATTCGAGCTTTGACCTCATCGTCAAAACAAGGACGGCCGTCGCGCTTTATATCCTCAATCAGAAACGCGCCCATTTGCGCGATTTGGAAAAGCGGTTTGGCGCCTCGTTGATAATCGCCGCCGACGACAGTTTGACCGGGACGAACTATTACGCACTGGAACGCGGCGAGCCCGCGACTGAGACGAAAGACAGTCAGGCTTTTGCGCCGGAAGAACCGCGCGCAGCGATGGTCGATCGTTTCTTCGATGAACCGGTAGGTGCCGAAGAGGGTCTGCCTGATGCGGGTCCGCCGGAAGAGACGAGGAATGGCCCCGTTGAACCCAGCGCTAGCGAAAACGAGGCCGATGGCAGGCAGAGGCGCAGACGCAGACGCAGACGTGGCCGTGGCGGCGACCGCGAAGGCTCTGGAATAGCCGCAAATGCGCCGCAGCCGCCGGACGATGCGCTGGCAGCCATGGCCCAAATCGGTGGACTGCGGCCAAGCGCGGCCCTTGAAAGCGAAGCCACAGCTGAAACCGGACAGGCGCCATTCCCCGGCAATGATGAAACCGAGGCAAGTCATCAAGACACGCGTGGGCGTTCCCGCCGTGGCGGGCGTGCCCCCCGCGAAGTTTCCGCAAACCTCGTGACCGGGCCTGCCGATGCCGCCGAGCTCGAGTCCGAACCCGGCACCCTCGGCGGCGAGATGGGTGAAGAGGGCGCCGGAAGGGCGCGGCGCGGCCGCCGGGCGTCGCCACGCACGCCCCGTGCTCGTCGTGGCCGCGAGGCCGCGAGCGACCCGAATGCTGCAGCGGCTTTCGCCACTGATGACCGGGAAGTTCAAGCGCAGACGGTTGCGCCACAAGGAGATGAAGCCAAAGGTCCGCCTGCGAGTGCCAATGCCGGTGCGCCGGAGGCGCCCCAATCCACGCCAGCGGACGTTGATACCGGGCCGGGCCGGGCCGAACTTCCGTCGCGATTGGAGGAGGCCCCGCAGACGGCTGCCCTCGATCCGGCCCGCCCAAAACGCTCCGGCTGGTGGCAACGCGCGCGCGCAAGCTTACGCGGGTAAAGCATGATCCCAAAAAGGTACAGACTATTTGGATTAGGTCATGCCGAAATAGTGCACTCATGCGCAGCGCAACTTGAAGCGATCATGGTTTCGAGCATGATTGTTAAATCGATATCGACGAAATTGACATTTCACGCAATAGCCGTTCTGGGCCGCCACTTTCGTGAGTCCCAGCGGAGTTCAGGTGAGCGGCTGTGGCCCTAACATGATCGAAATCCCGGCAATTGAATTACAAGCCGGCGCCGAAGCGCTTCGCCATCGGCAAAAAATGGAAAAGCGCAAGGCGGCGCAGGACGCCGAGGTAGCCACCAAGACGATAACCCAAAAAGGCCTCCTCATCGTCCATACCGGCAAGGGCAAGGGCAAATCGACGGCGGCTTTCGGGCTTTTGCTGCGCGCGCTCGGTCATGGATGGCCTTGTGGCGTCGTGCAATTCGTCAAGGGCGCCTGGGATACCGGCGAACGCCGGGCGCTCGCGCGGTTCTCCGATCTCGTTGCCTGGCACACGATGGGTGAAGGGTTTACTTGGGAGACTCAAGATCGCGCCCGCGACATGGAAGCCGCAGCAGCAGCCTGGGCAAAGGCGCAAGAACTGATCGCAAATCCTGAGATAAAACTTCTCGTCCTCGACGAATTGAATATCGCGCTGCGCTACGATTACCTCCCCGTGGCCGAGGTTGCTGCGACGCTGCGATCGCGCAGGCCTGGCCTCCATATTGTCGTCACCGGCCGCAATGCGAAGCCCGAACTGCTGGAGGCCGCCGATCTCGTGACCGAGATGAGCCTTGTGAAGCACCACTTCGCCGCGGGTGTAAAGGCACAAGAAGGAATCGAATTCTGAGCATGAAGCGGCGGGCCAAAACCTTGATGCTGCAAGGCACGGGTTCCGGCGTTGGCAAGTCGCTGATTGTCGCGGGATTGTGCCGCGCCTACCGCAATCGCGGGCTAAATGTACGCCCGTTCAAGCCGCAAAACATGTCGAACAACGCCGCGGTGACGCCGGATGGCGGCGAAATCGGCCGCGCCCAGGCAACGCAGGCTAGAGCGTGCGGCGTCGCGCCGAGCGTTCACATGAACCCTGTCCTCTTGAAGCCGCACAGCGAGCACGGCGCGCAGATCGTTCTACGCGGGCAGGTTATGGGCACGGCAAACGCGCGGGAATACCAAGACCTGAAACCAAAACTTCTGCCGGCCGTGCTCGACAGTTTCGCGGCGCTTCGTGAAGACGCTGATCTTGTCGTCGCCGAAGGCGCGGGAAGTGCTGCGGAAATCAATCTGCGCACAAACGACATCGCCAATATGGGTTTTGCCCGCGCCGCGCAAGTTCCGGTGATATTGGCGGGCGACATCGATCGCGGTGGCGTCATCGCCCAGATCGTAGGCACCAAAACGGTTCTCGATCCGGCCGACGCCCAAATGATCGAAGGCTTTCTCGTCAACAAGTTTCGCGGCGATCCGGCCCTTTTTGCGAATGGCATCCAAAGCATCGAGGAATTGACCGGCTGGCCGGGCCTCGGCCTTATTTCTTTTTGCGCGGAAGCGGCGCGTTTGCCGGAAGAGGATTCGCTCGGGCTTTCCACCCCAAGGCCACGCGGGGGGCCTATCACGATCGTGGTTCCGGTCCTGCCCGGCATCGCCAATTTCGACGATTTCGATCCGTTTTATTTGGAGAGCGAGGTCCATGTCGTGATGGTCAAAAGCGGCGAGACCTTGCCCGCCGAGGCGGCGCTCATCATTTTGCCCGGCTCGAAAACCACGATCGCTGATCTTGCGGCATTCCGGCGCGAGGGCTGGGATATCGATCTATACGCGCATCTCCGCCGTGGCGGCCGTGTATTCGGCCTTTGCGGCGGCTATCAGATGCTCGGCAAAATTATCTGCGATCCGGGCGGCATCGAGGGTTCTCCGGGCGAGGCGCCGGGGCTAGGCCTGCTCGACATTGAAACCGAGCTTGCCGGCGACAAATTGCTTGCCCCGGTGCATGGCGTTGGCGCCCAAAACGGTGCACCTTTCAGCGGCTATGAAATGCATGTTGGCCGCAGTTTTGGGCCGGATTGCGTGCGGCCCGTGTTGCGTTTTTCCGATGGACGCGGCGACGGCGCGGCAACGGCCGATGGCCGCGTGAGCGGCTGCTATGTGCATGGGCTTTTCACTGACGACGCGCAGCGAAGCGCGCTTCTTGCCAGCCTTGGCGGCAAAGGGTCCGGCGTCTCTTATGACGAAACTCTGGATGCGGCGCTCGATGCGGTCGCCGCACATCTTGAAGCGTGCATCGACCTTGACCGGCTCCTTACACTTGCGAGATAACTAACGCCACCAACGTCAAAGCCGTCCAATGGACGCCGCAGGCAAATCGATAGAGCACGAGCGCGCGCAGTATGTCCTGGGACGAAGCCTCTTTGCCCGAGCCGATCCAGGCATCGTCGATCTCGACCTCGCCATAGGCACGAGGGCCGCCAAGCCGCAGGCTGAGCGCGCCCGCGAATGCCGCCTCGGGCCAGCCGGCATTGGGGGAAGGGTGTCCGCGCGCGTCGCGCCTGATGGTGCGCCATGCGGCCCGGGCCGAAGCATTTGGGGCGAACCAAGCCGCGAAAATGACCAGATAGGCGGACAAACGCGCGGGACAAAAATTGGCGATATCGTCGAGTTTCGCGGCGGCGAAGCCGAACGCCGCATGGCGTTGCGTGCGATGACCAACCATGCTGTCCGCAGTGTTGACCGCTTTGTAGCAAGCGCCGCCCGGAAGTCCGCCGAGCGCCAGCCAGAAAGCGGGCGCGACGACGGCGTCGGAAAAATTTTCCGCCAGGCTCTCGATCGCGGCGCTGGCAACGCCAGCCTCGTCAAGCGTCTCCACATTGCGCCCGGCGATTTTTGCCACGGCCTCGCGCCCGGCAGCTAGCCCGGAGGAAAGGGCCTCGGCAACGGCAAGGACGTGCGCATCGAGGCTGCGTTGCGCGATTAGGCTCGAAGCGATAAGCGCAGTGAGCGCTAAGCCCGCCGGTTGCGGAAGTTCCAAACCGGCTAGCCAGCGGCTGAACAGATAGGCCCCACCGCCGGCAATCGATAAAAGCAAGATGAGCGCGGCAAAACCCAGGGCGCGGCGCGCGGCAAAGGATCGATCGTCATGATTCCACTTTTCGTCGGCGAGCGCGATCAGGCGGCCAATCCAGGTGACTGGATGACCGATCGCGCGAAACAAGCCTTGCGGATAGCCAAGGCTGGCTTCCAAGGCGACGGCGAGCGCCGCAAGCGTCACGTTTGTGGCCAAATCCATGCGTGAGGCGTCCTGTCCCGAGTTGCTGGAGTTGCTCGCGGCGGAGCATGGCGGCAATCTTCTTGCTGCGCGGCGGGCCTACCCGCAAGCACCAGAACCCTGGCTCGATCTCTCGACCGGCATCAACCCCTACGCCTATCCTTTCGCGCATCCGCCGATGGAGTGTTTTACGCGGCTGCCGCAACTTGCAGAGCTTCGCGCGCTCGAAGCGGCGGCGGCGATGGCGTATCGCGCCCCGGCGGCGGCAGAAGTTGTCGCTGCGCCGGGCACCCAGGCGATCATAAATTGGCTTCCCCGACTTGTGCCGGCGCGGCGGGTTGGAATTTTGGGGGCTACCTATTGCGAGCACGCGCGCAACTGGGCCGCCAGCGGCGCAAACCTGACCATCACCGAAGACCTCTCGGGGCTCGAAGACAAAGATATCGCCATCATCGTCAACCCTAACAATCCAGATGGAAGGCGCGTCGCGCCGGCGGATCTGCACGCGCTGGCGGCGGTTCTCGGCAAACACGGCGGCTTGCTGATAATCGACGAAGCATTTGTGGACTTTCTTGAGCCCGGCGCCAGCATCATCCGGGACATCGCCGGTACCAGCGTTGTCGTATTGCGCTCGTTCGGCAAGACCTATGGTCTGCCGGGGGTTCGCCTTGGGTTTGCGATTGCGCCAAAGCCCGTGGCAGAAAAACTTCGCACTGCGCTAAGTCCTTGGCCGGTCTCCGGCGCGGCCATCGCCATGGGCGTCACGGCCTTGACGGATGCGCAATGGCTAGGCACCACGCGGGCACGTTTGACCACCGACGCAAGCGCGCTCGACAAAATATTGGCGGCGGCCGGTTTCGCCCCGGTTGGCGCCAGTCCGCTGTTCCGGCTCGTGCGGCACGACGGCGCGCAATTCTGGTTCGATCGGCTGGCGAAAGCCGGGATTCTGGTGCGCCGCTTCGAGGCGCGGCCAGACTGGCTGCGGTTTGGAATCGCTGGTTCGGATGCGAGCAGGGCGCGCCTTGGCGCCGCTCTCGAGCTTGAATCGCCGCAAATGATTCGGTGAAGGCCGCTTGGGAACATAGGATGACCTGCAACTGAGTAATAGCGCGTCTCGAAGAGAATGACCCGTCCCTTCTGCCGTCATGGCCGGGACGACGCCACGGCTGTCCGGTTGAGTTTTTCTGGACAAGCTGCACGGCATTGATTCTTCTTGGTTCGAATCGTTTGGCGACGGTTTCGGACACGAGAAGGAGACAGTGCCGTGCGGCATCAAAATAGCGTATTTCATTCAATTACG
>DATBQJ010000177.1:0-10314 GCA_036560885.1 Methylocella sp. | reverse complement strand
CCTAATGCCGACACGTCGATGCCATGCTCAGTTTCGGCCTGACTATTATCGAGAACCAAAGTAACTGAGCGCCCGGTACTGACGCGGACTGTTGCGGGAACAAATTTGAATTCCGTCGAGGCAACCCAGACTTCACCGGCTATTGAACCTGGCGCCTCCGGCCGCACGACATTTTCTTCGGCTTGTGTCCAAGTGACGGCGGCAGCGCCGCTCGCCACGACCATACCCAAAGTCATTGCCCAGCGACCCCAGAACTTTTCGGGGGGTCTATCCGGCATAGCGTATTCTCCCGTGTTCCATTACTTCCCAACTCAGTTCTTCCAAGCTCACGTTTACCGGTGCACCCGCTTCCCGAATCGGGACCCGGCTCTCCTGCGGCGGCGGGTTCCCCTTGAAGACGAAGCGCCGGCGGGCCTCGTGATAGGCGAGGTCTGGCCCGAAGAAATTGACCCGCATCCATTCAAGCTCTTCCGCGCGATAGGCTGCGAGGGGCTTGACGGATTCGTCGTGGAGACGCCTCTCGTGCTTCTGCCGGAGCATCAATGGGAATTCCGGATTTTCTGCTAGCCGTCTCGCCCGTTCCCCCAGTTCAGCCTCGAACGCCACGGTATCCTCGCCGAAGGCGTCGTCGAGAAATCCCATTCTCAGCGCTGCCCGCGTGCCGATCGGCTTGCACGATAGGGTCAGTTCCTGCGCCCGCTTCTGCCCTACCCGCCGTGGCAGCGTATAGGTCCAACATTCCGATCCGTAGAGACCGCCCATGCTCCTGTAGTGAGGGTTGAGGACGATCCCAGACTTCGCATAGACGTGGTCCGCAGCAAGTGCCAGCATCGCGCCGCCGGCTCCGGCATTGCCGCGCAACCCCGCGATGACAAGTTGTGGCATGGTGTTGAGGATCTCAAAAACCAGATCGTCGATCGCATTGATGTTCCGCCAAGATTCCATGGCCGGATCCGCGCTTGCCTCGATCGTATTGAGATCGATGCCGTTCGACCAGAAATCGGCGCCACCAAGCAGCACGATGACCTTTGTCGGGCGCGAGCGGGCGTGGAGAAACGCGTCGCGGAGCCGGGAGCACTGGGACGTGCTCATCGCGCCATTGTAGAAATCAAACGAGAGAGTGCCAACGTCGCCTTCTTCGCTATAGACGATCTCGCGAAACGTGCGATGACCAGCCGGCGCGTCGATTGGCAGTGGAACTTCGGGCACGCCGCGCAGCAGCGATCCCAGGACCTGCGCCGCCGGTAGCTTAATCCCGGCGGCGGGGTAGGGCGTATCGCCTAATCCCGGCTGGGCGAGGCTGATCAGCCCCCGGGCCTCGGCCTTGGCCTTCAAATGCGAGATCCAGACAGCGCCATCGATTGTGCCGATGCAGATTGCGCCATCGCGCTTGGCCAGAACCTGGCCGGCTCGACCGTTTAGGCGTTCCTCCTCATGCACCCCATAGAGGAAGCAGGTTTTGCCGAGCAGCGTGCCGAGGACGCCAGGAGCGCTGTCCGCCGCGCGGATTTTTCGCACAATCAGGGCCGTGTTGTCCCGCATCCAGTCGATGGCGCGGTCGGCCTGCCACATTGGCGGCCGCAGACGGCCGCGCAAAGCGGGCGATCCTTGGGGCGCCGCATCAGACAGCTTCAACGGCTGCCAGGAGCCGGACTGGAACTCACCCGATTCGATCCGGGCGACCGCCTCGAGAACGCCGCGCAGGGCGGCCTCGGTGACCTGATCACGATAGAGGCTGCTCTTCGCGGGAGGATCGGCCTCGAGGGCAAACTCGTGCGAGGCCCAGATCGGGCCGGCATCAAACTCCTCGGCTGACTCCAGAATCGTTACACCCCAGCTCTCCTCCTGATTGGCAATCGCCCAGTCGAGCGAGGAAGGGCCACGGTCGCCCTTGATGCCGGGATGCACGATCAGACAGAGATGGCGTGACCAGACCTCCCTTGGAATGGCAATTTTCAGCATCGGCGCAATGATCAGTTCTGGCGACTCGCGGGAGACAGCGGCGATCATGGTCTGACCCGTCGCCGCGACGCAGACGCGGATGTGGTGGCCGCGCTCGGAAAGCTCGATCCACAGACGCTGGCTGAGACTGTTGTGGGCCGATGTCAGGAAAAGAATTCGCATGGGTTTTCTCCTTAATTTTTTGCTTGTTGACAAGAATCGGAATCGGTACTCCTGCGAGATGAGTAGGAAGTCGCGGCGAAAGATGAGGCACAAAACTTTTCTCCCCGCGCCCTCTGTTCAGGGGGAGCGCCGCCGCAGGCTGCTATTTTAGAATTTAGTTGAGCAGGGTCGATCGGAACCGCGCCCGGTAGTCCTGCGGACTGACATCGAAGAGGCGCTGAAATGTCCGCCGCATGCGCTCGGTATTGCCGAAACCGCATTCCTCTGCGATGGTCTCGATCGGCACAACAGTTTGTTCGAGTTTGCAGCGGGCCGCATCGGCCCGTGCCCGTTCGGCAAACTGCGCCGGTGTATCTCCAGTCTCGTCGCGAAAGAGCCGGGCGAAATTGCGCGGACTCATGGCCATGCGATCCGCCAAGGCGGATACGCTGAGATCCTCCCCCGGATGCCCAAGAATCCAGGCTTGCAATTCGCTTATGTCTGGCCGGTTCTTCGCTTCCAATTTTATGTAGGCGCTGAATTGGGACTGGCCGCCGGGACGGCGGGGAAAAACCACCATTATCCGGGCGGTCGCGAGCGCAATTTCCCGGCCATGATCTTCTTCCACCAGCGCCAGGGCGAGATCGATCCCCGCGGTGATCCCGCCCGACGAGTAGATATTACCGTCGCGCGCGAAAAGCAGGCTGGAATCGACATTAATCGACGGGTATGCGCTCGCAAGTTGCTCCGAAAACAGCCAGTGTGTCGTCACGCGCCGATGATGCAAGAGGCCCGCTGCCGCCAAGATGAATGTGCCGTTACAAATCGACGCCATACGCCGCACGTGCGGCGCCATCGAACTCACCCATTCGACGAGAGACCTATCTTTGCTGGCCTGCTCAACAGCCATGCCACCCACCACGACCAAGGTATCCACACCGTCACTCGCGTCACAGTAACTGTGGGTCGCAATGAGCTCGATTCCACAACTCGTCCGGACCGGCCCAGGGTTGGCGGCCAGGATATCGCAATGGTAGCCAGGCTCGCTGATTTTCCCAAACCGTCGCAAATACAATTCCGCGTAGTTGAAAACGTCGCAGGGTCCGCATACATCGACGATATCGCAACCCGGGTAGATCAAGACTCCGATCCGGCGGGACTTGGTGATCTCTGGCGGTGTATGAATTGGGGCAAGTGTGTTCATGGCGCTATTGTCCTTCGTGATCGCTTCAGCCACAAGGACAAAGATCCCTCGTTTTCAGACAGCAACTGCGCCAAGATAGCCCGTTTGGTATAAAATTTCCGATTGTCCACTTCCGGTGCAAAGCGGCAATTTAAATCTTGGCACAACCGGACAAGCGGGTCAGCTGTCCTTCAAATAGTCATACACTACCTCGCCAAGACCGAGCGTCAGGTCGGTGACAAAATGGCTGGCGGAAACCACGTCGCGCACGGGCAGGCGAGCGACGTCGCACATCGCATGTTCGAAAAGCTCGATTGCCGCGGGACCAGACCATGCGCCTTTCAGGGTGACCCCCTCGAGATAATACCGCACGAGCTCGCAAATCCTTGCCGTGCAATCGACATGCGGGATAATCTTGATCATGAAGCTGGGCTTGGCGAGGCTTTTCAATAAAGGCGCCGGATCGAGCTCATGATGTTTGTAGCCCATGGTGGCCGCCACGCAGAGCACCGAACCATAGTGCAAGGTGCAGACCAAAGTTTCGCTTTCATGCGAGATTTTCGGCGTGGCGAGTTTTTTGGGAAAGCCCCAGATCTCACGCCCGCCGGCGATCGGCGAATTGTCGTCGAGATACATGGCGTGCACATAGCTGCCCTCTTGCACCGTCCCATCGGCGGCGCGAAAACGCACGGGAATGACCTGGCCGGTCTCGGTATAATCGCCAAAGCCCGTGGAATCAGGCATCCGGATGAACTCGTAGTTGACCGTGTCGCCCGCCACCTCGAGGGGTTCGGGGACCACCTCGCGTAAGGCATCGGGGTCAGAGCGGTAGGTGATCACCACGAATTCGCGGTTGTAGAATTTGTACGGCCCGCGGGGGTAGGCTGGGTCGGTGAGCGGCATCGCGAACGCAGTTTTGGCGACATCGGCAAGCTTCATCGGTGGTCTCCATATCGAGTGTCGGCGGGTACGACCTGGCGCACCTCCTATTCCCTACCGTCTCGCGCGAGGTCGAATGTGAAAACGCCATCGAGATTTTCGGGGCGTTTCAAGACTTCCGGATGACGCAAGGTGCGCACCGCATCGTTGTAGCCAGACTCCCAATGTTCGTCCATTGTTCCTCTCGAAAACTCATAGTCTTTCGAGGTGCCCTCGTAATCGCGCGAGTGATAGATAAGGTTGATGATGTTGTAGACTTTTTCGTCCGCCTCGCTGGCGAGGAGATTGGTCTCCGGCAATTGCCGCAACTCGTCGGGAAGCCGTTGAAGGAGGTGGTGCGTCGCACGGCGCAGCAGTTGCAATTTCTTGAAATCATCGGTGGCCGCCCGCGTGCGGCTGGAGAAGCGGATTTCCTTCTGGCGCAATTCGCCTTCGATCAGAGTGCTCGGCAGGCGCCCTCTCGCGTTCCAAAGATCGATCTGAAAGGCCAGCGTATCCTGGCGCGGCGTGCCCGAGAGGACCCACTGGAGCGGCGTGTTGGAAACAAGGCCGCCGTCCCAATAATGCTCACCCTGGATTTCGGTGGCAGGCAAGCCGGGGGGCAAGGAGCCGCTCGCCATGACATGTTCCGGACAAATCTCATGCGTGGTGTTGTCGAAATAGACGAAGTTGCCGGTACGCACGTTCACCGCGCCGACGCTGAAACGGGTGATGCCTGTATTGATGAGGTCGAAGTCCACCAGGCGTTCGAGCGTCGCTTTCAAAGGGGAAACGTCGTAGTAGCTCAGCGAATCGGCATCTCCGTGTGTCAATGGCATAGGCGACGGGACCCGCGGCGAAAAGAAGCCTGGCGCGCCGCAAAACAAGTTACCCATTGCGCGCAGCTCATTAACCCATTTGTGAGCCCATTCCTGTTTGAACTCCGCAGACCGCACGTAGGTAAAGACTGGAAAGGGAGCGGCGCTGACAGTTTCCCAGAATTCCCGCAGACGGGCGACGCGCTTCTCCGGCGGATTGCCAGCAACCAGTGCCGCATTGACGGCGCCAATCGAAATGCCGGCGACCCAGTCGGGATGCAGATTGGCCTCCGCAAGAGCCTGGTAGACCCCGGCCTGATAGGCACCAAGGGCTCCGCCGCCCTGCAGGACGAGGGCAATGCGTTCGAATGGTGGACGTCGATTGATCCGATGCGTTTTGAGTTTGGTCGCGCGCGGACCCGAAATGTCCGATGAAGTCATCAGAGTAATCCCTGGCAAATGTCCGGTTCCATGCCTTGCCCGTCCGTCTCGTTCCTGGCCCGCCTGTGCATCGCCGTACCCCAAACGGGCTCAACTCACCCTGGCCGTTTCGCGGATTTTCCGGGCGCGTCCGCCTCGCGGCTCTTGTCTTTGCGTTCCTCTTCCGCCGCCACGTGGTACTTTCGTCTGATCTCGGCGAGATCAACGGTTGGCTTGGGAAACGCCATTCCAAGCTCTTCCATCGTGTCTGCGACAATCCGCGATACCGCCAAATTGCGAAACCATTTGTGGTTGGCCGGGATCACATACCATGGCGCATGCCGCGTGCTGGTCGCGGCGAGGGTATCCTCGAAGGCCTCTATGTAATCGTCCCAAAGGGCGCGCTCGGCATAATCGGATTCGGCAATTTTCCAATTGCGCGCTGGATCGTCAAGCCGCTGCGCGAACCGCGCGAGCTGCTCCTCCTTGCTGATATGAAGGAAGAATTTCAAAATCGTGGTTCCGCTCTCCGCAAGCCCCAACTCGAAGTCGCGGATGCGGTCGTAGCGCGCGGTCCATGTGGGCTTGTCGGCTAGCTTGTGAACACGTGTGACCAACACGTCCTCATAGTGGGAGCGGTTAAAAATCGCCACCCATCCCTTTGGCGGGGCGTGCGGGTGGACCCGCCAGAGAAAGTCATGTTCGAGTTCAATCTGGGTTGGCTGTTTGAAGCTGACCGCCGAAGTCCCTTGCGGGTTTAACGCCGCGAAAACGTGGTTGATCGTACCATCCTTGCCGCCGGCGTCCAAGGCCTGAAGGACGATGAGAACGGAGTGCTTTTTCTCCGCATATAACAAAGCTTGCAGTTGGCCGAGCTTTTGCCGATATTTTTCCAATTCCGGCGCCGCCGACTCACGTGTCTCGTGGCGGCCCTTGAAGGCGGGATCGATATCCTTCAGGCGGAGCTTGTGGCCCGGCTTGACGAGCATCTGTTTGCAATAGTCCATGCAAATTCCTTGTCCTTGGGCCTTTATCTCACAGGCGCCTGCAGGCTGTTTACATCAAAATCCGATGTTACTATTCTATTGAATCTCCGTCCCGTCCCATTTTCCAGCCAAAGTAGAGCACAAAATGCGCGCCGAAGCCGAATCGCTTGTCCAATCAATCAAGCAATCGATGGGGTTGCTGAGGAGGCATCTTTGACGTAGATGCCGCCGCCCGCCGCCTTGCCGAGCTGAACGCCAAGGCCGAAGATCCCACTCTTTGGAACGATGCCGAATCCGCGCAAAAAATTATGCGCGAGCGTACCGCACTCGAGGATAGGCTTGACTCGCTGCATCATTTCGAAAACGAACTTATGGACGCGGTCACGCTTGTCGAGCTTGCCGAGGCGGAAGGCGACGAGGCTTATGCGCAGGAAGGACTCGGCCAACTGAACGCTTTGAAGGCGGAAGCCGGGCGCCGCCAGCTCGAGGCACTGCTGTCGGGCGAGGCCGATGCCAACGACACCTATATCGAGGTTCACGCCGGCGCCGGCGGAACTGAGAGCTGCGATTGGGCGCGCATGCTGTTTCGCATGTATGCGCGATGGGCCGAGCGGCACAAATATAAGATCGAAATCATCGAGGAGACGGCCGGCGACGAAGCCGGCCTCAAATCCGGCACTCTACTCGTCAAGGGCCACAATGCGTATGGCTGGGCCAAAACCGAATCCGGGGTGCATCGCCTGGTGCGCATCTCTCCATTCGATTCGAACGCCCGCCGCCATACGAGTTTTGCTTCGGTGTGGGTCTACCCAGTGATCGACGATAGGGTCGAAATCGACGTGAAGGAATCGGATTGCCGCATCGACACCTATCGCTCATCTGGCGCCGGCGGACAGCACGTCAATACGACGGATTCGGCGGTGCGAATTACGCACATCCCAACAGGGATCGTGGTTGCCTGCCAGGGTGAGCGTTCGCAGCACAAGAACCGGGCAACCGCATGGAACATGCTGCGCGCGCGGCTCTACGACCAGGAAATCGAAAAGCGGGAGGCGGCGGCCAGTGCGACGGAGGCAGCCAAGACCGATATAGGCTGGGGCCATCAGATCCGCTCCTATGTGCTGCAGCCCTACCAGCTCGTGAAGGATCTTCGTACCGGCACGACCTCAGGCACGCCAAGCGAGGTGCTCGACGGCGGGCTCGACAGTTTCATGGAGGCGGCGCTGGCGCAAAGACTTTCCGGCGGCAGCCCGGCCGCGGTAGAGGATGTGGAGTGAGGCGAAATCGGCGCCATGATTTTCATTGCGCAAAGGCATGAGTCCAGAAATGCGGCACAAAAAAGAACGAATATTCAATCTGCCGACGGTAGTCCTTTGGATCGTCGCGCTGCTGGTCGCGATCGAAGGCCTGTCTGTACTCCTCTCGCCCGAAGACTATCTTGAGATTCTCCGGCGCTTCGCCTTCGTGCCAGGACGGTTTACATTCGCATTCGCACCTGACCGCATGTCCCTGGCCATAAATTCGCTCTCGGACGACGCCGGGCTAAGCCCCCAGGCGGCGGCCTTTTTCCTGGGCGACGGGAAGCCGCAATGGTGGACGCTGCTGACCTATGCGTTTTTGCATGGGAGCTGGCTGCATGTGGGGGTAAACTGTCTTTGGTTCGCGGCCTTCGGTTCGCCGGTTGCGCGGCGCTTTGGCGCGCCGCGCTTTTTGCTATTTTGCGCGGTCGCGGCAATTGCCGGAGCTTTGATGCACTACGTCACCCATATGACAGCCTTGGAGCCGGTTGTCGGTGCCTCGGCCGCGGTCTCCGGCGTGATGGCCGCGGCGGTGCGCTTCGCGTTTCAACCAGGCGCGCCGCTTGGCGAATCGCTCGGCTTCGCGGAACGCGCGGACGAGGACATGGCTTATCGCCAGCCGGCGCTGGCTCTACGGGAAATTCTATCCAATCGCACCGCGGTCAGTTTTCTTTTGTTTTGGTTCGTCGCCAATTTTTTGTTTGGCGTGTTCCCGACGTCCCTCGGCGTCAGCGGTGCGACGGTCGCCTGGGAGGCCCACATCGGCGGCTTTTTCATCGGTCTCTTGGCATTTCGCTGGTTCGACCCTCCGGCGCCGCCCTTCGCTATCCCGCGCTAGCCTCAGCCGAGCAACCGCCGGATCTTTCGTGGGCCTTGCGTTCGGCGCCGGAAGGCCGCGACGATTTCCACGTGTGGGGTATGGCGAAACTGATCGACCGGCTCGACCCGCATCAAGTCATAGCCCCCCGCACAAAGGATCGCGGCGTCGCGCGCAATGGTTCGAGCATTACAGGATACGGCGACGACTAGCGGCACCGGGGATGCGCTCAGTCCACGGGCTTGCCGTTCGGCCCCCGCGCGGGGAGGATCGAACAGCACCGCGTCGAACTGGGCTAAGTCTGCCGGCTCGAGCGGACGGCGGAACAGATCGCGCGTCTTGACATTAACCGGCCGCAGGCCCTCGACCCGCGCGGCTTTCGCCAAGGCTTTAAGTGCAGCTTCGTCAAGATCAAAAGCGTCGACGCTCGCAAACTCCGCCATCCGGAGCGCAAATGTTCCGACTCCAGAAAAAAGATCGGCGATATGTCTTGCCTCCGCGAGGTGGGCGCAAATTTTTGCCGCGAGTGTTTCCTCCCCGGCCGCTGTCGCCTGCAAAAAAACTCCCGGCGGCAGCGCCACCATCGCCCTGCCCATGGCGAGCAACGGCTCTCGCCGCATCAGCACGATCTCGCCATGGTTTGAGAGGCGCGCGAGGTCGTGCTCCAGCGCGACCCGTACGAGGCCTTGCCGTTGCGCCTCAAGGAGCGGCCCATGGCCTTTGAGATCGACATCGAGACCGGATTCGGTCGCGGTGACAAGGATATCGAGCGGCCTGCCGGAGGCGGCGAGGGCTTTCGCAATCGCGCGTGCGGCCGGCAGGGCCCCGTCCATGGAAGCGGCGAGCAGCGGGCAGGCTTGGATTTCAACGATCTGATGCGCGCGCGCCTGCATGAATCCGGTAGCTGGCCGCCCCTGAGCGTAGCGCGCATGAAAGGTTGCGCGGCGACGTCCGGCCCCCTGAGCATCGGCGAGGTCCGAAACCTCGGTAGTCAAGCCCGCCCGCCGCATGGTGCTGGCGACGAGATCGCGTTTCCATCGCGCATAGGAGTCCGCTGCAAGCGTTTGCACCGCGCAGCCGCCGCAATGCGCGAAATAGCGGCAGAACGGTGCGATCCGCTGCGGGCTCGGGATCAAAACCTCGGCTAAAGTGCCGCGCGAGCCATCGACTTCGGCCAGGATTGTTTCACCAGCCAAGGCATAGGGGACAAAGATCGGGCCATCCGGGCCTTGCGCGACGCCCTCGCTCCGCGCACCAAGTTTGTCGATGATGAGCCTTGTGTTGAAGCTAATCATGTGAGAGCACGACCCCGAAAATTGCCGGCTATTTGGAAAGGATCCTACAAAAAAACAAATAGATAGACCAATTCAGCGTGTTTTGGCGTTGCGCAGGTGGAATTCCCGGGGAGCCGTCGTCGCCCTCGAACAGGGTGGGCAGGGCAGGGCAGGGCAGGGCAGGGCAGGGAGGAGGCGGCGCGATAGAACCTCAGAAGCGGCAGTTTCCGGCCCTTTAGGAAGGTTTTTGCCCGTCAACGAGGAAAAAACGGGCCGCGCATGCCTTCTGGACCGTGGAATGGCTCGCGAAAAAACGGGGTTCGCCCTAGCGAAGTGCCGGGCGCGCGTTCATTCATGCGATCATGCTCTTTCTCGCTTCGACGCCGCGGCCAAGCGTCGCCAGCACCTTGGCGACGATGCCCTTTGCGTCGAGGCCCGCGCTCGCATAAAGTTTCTCCGGCTTATCATGGTCGAGGAAACGGTCGGGCAGCACCATC
>DATBQJ010000176.1:0-2052 GCA_036560885.1 Methylocella sp. | reverse complement strand
TG
Organism: Methylocella sp.; assembly: GCA_036560885.1. Taxonomy (GTDB): domain Bacteria; phylum Pseudomonadota; class Alphaproteobacteria; order Rhizobiales; family Beijerinckiaceae; genus Methylocapsa. The sequence goes on along the minus strand of DATBQJ010000176.1, from coordinate 2,050 downwards.
ATTATCCCGACGCGTTCGCCGCGTGGAACCGAGTTTCCTCTATCGGCGCCTACGTCGCCGCCTTGGGTCTCGCCCTCTTTTTTATCGGCGTCCTCGAGGCCTTCTGGCGTGGGCGCAAGTCCGAGGCAAACCCCTGGGGAGCGGGCGCCACCACGCTTGAGTGGACGCTGCCGTCACCGGTGCCCTTCACACGTTCGACACGCTGCCGCGCTTCGGTGCGTAGCCGACGGAGGCATGAGTGAAGGATTGACCGAGGCAATACTTCCATCGCAACTTTCGATGAAAAAATACCTCAACGGCCATTCGGATGTGGTCGGCGGCGCTATTGTAGCGGCCGAGAAAACCGATGCCGAAAAGCTGACCGCCTGGGCGAACATCACTGGCGCCCCGGGTCGCCATTCGATTCCTACCTGACCCTGCGCGGCCTGGGCACGCTGTTTCCGCGCATCGAGCGCCAGCAGGCGACTGCCGTGGCGGTGGCCGAATACCTGTACGCTGATCCGGGTGTCGGCATCGTGCATTACCCGGGCCTGCCGGCGCATCCCGGACATGCGCTGGCACTGGCGCAGCAATCCGGCTTCGAGCCATGCTGAGCTTCGAGCTTGCAGGCGGGATCCGTGACGTCCGCCGCTTCGTCGAGACGTTGCGAACATTCACCCTGGCCGAGTCGCTCGGCGGAATTGAAAGTCTGGTGGCGCACCCGGCGACGATGACACACGTCGGCATGGGCGCCGAAGCACGGCGCGTGGCGGGTATCACCGACGGCCTGCTCCGTCTTTCCATCGGCCTCGAAGCAAAAGAGGATTTGCTGAAGGACCTCGAGAATGGGTTGCGGGCGATCGTCGCGACCCGGCTGGGACGCTGGATTACTTGGGCCGCAGCGCCTCTCGCAAGACGACGGCCTCATTATGCAAGGTATCGCGCGCCCCGAATAGAAGCGTAACCCGGCGTTTGGCGGCCTGAGCCTTGAGCGCTGCGAGTTCCTTGCCGTGTTTGCGCAATTCGCGCCGGTATCGTTGGCGAAAGCCCTCCCACCGCTCGGGATCATGATTGAACCACACGCGCAGCTCGGTCGATGGCGCAAGCTCCTTCATCCAGAGATCGAGCGAGGCTACTTTCTTGGAGATGCCGCGCGGCCAGAGACGGTCCACGAGCACTCTCACTCCATCGGATTTTTCCGGCGCATCGTAAATGCGCTTGATTTGAACGCGAGCCATCGACCTCTCTCCTTCGCCTTTAGAGCTCTTCACACGCAGAGTTGAAGCGCCCCGCATCTTTCCCTCATTGGATATAAGATCTATCATCGGTACATCTTTACAAGGCGCAACGCGGGCCTGGATTTTCCCGCATGCATCAGAGACCAGGAGAATTCAATGTCACGCTGCATCGATGGGGTTGTCGGAACGGTTGTCGCTCGCTCAATGCCGCTACAGTGAAATCACTTCCCGGCGTACCTGCGCAGATGACGCTGCCGGTAGCCTGCGGAGCCATCGAGGCGGCCTAGCCGGATTTCCCCCGCGGCATTGATGAAAGAAGCGAAGCGCTATGACGTTTGTGGTTACCGATAACTGCATCAAATGCAAGTACACGGACTGCGTTGAGGTATGTCCCGTGGATTGCTTCTACGAAGGCGAAAATATGCTCGTCATCCATCCGGACGAGTGCATCGACTGCGGCGTCTGCGTGCCTGAATGCCCCGCGGAGGCGATCATTTCCGATGGCGAACCGCAGGCGACGGAATTCTGGTTGGACCTAAACCGGAAATACGCGGCGGAATGGCCCAATATCGCATCAAAAAAAGAGCCGCCGGCCGATGCGGACGCCCAGAACGGGCGTCCGGGAAAAGTTGCGGAGTTCTCGCCCTATCCGGAAAAGGTCGACGCCTGAACCGAAGCGGCGCGTCTCAAGCCCCGGGCGGCGCGAGCTCATTCAGGAGAGCCTTCGGCTTTGCGACGAGTTCGGCCAATGTCCAATTGTCGAGAACTTCGAAATACGCGCCGAGCGCCTGCTGGAGCGCGCCCCTGAGACGGCACACAGGGGTAATGCGGCA
>DATBQJ010000175.1:0-21484 GCA_036560885.1 Methylocella sp. | reverse complement strand
GCATTGGCGGCGGCGCAGGCGAGCGGATTGGCCATGAAGGTCGGGCCGTGCATCAGCGCATGGTTTGGCTCATCCGACAAAAACGCCTCGAAGACTTTGTTCGAGGCGATCGCTGCGCCGAGCCCCATGGTGCCGCCGGTTAGCGCTTTCGACAGTGTGATAATGTCCGGGGTAACGCCCGCCGCCTCGCAGGCAAATATCGTTCCGGTGCGGCCAAACCCGGTAAAAATCTCGTCGAAAATCAATAGGAGCCCATGCCGGTCTGCCGCCGCCCGCACATGCCGCAGCACGTCCGCATTGTGAAACAGCATGCCGCCCGCGCCTTGCACCAAGGGCTCGACGATAATGCCTGCTAGTTCTTGCGCGTGACGCTCAAGAAGCGCATCGAAAGCCTGCGCGGACGGCGGATCGGCGGGCAGCTCCGCGATGATCTGTTGCGGCAAGACTTTGGCGAAGAGGCCGTGCATTCCTTCCTCGGGATCGCAGACCGACATCGCCGCGAAAGTGTCGCCGTGATAGCCGCCTTTGAACGCGAGGAAACGGCTACGCTGTGTGATGCCTTTATTGAGCCAGAACTGCACCGCCATTTTCATCGCGACCTCGACCGCGACCGAGCCGCTGTCGCATAAAAAGACTTGGGTAAGCCCTTCCGGCAAAAGGTCCGTTAGCCGCCGCGCCAGATCGAGCGCCGGCTCATGCACGAGACCGCCGAACATCACATGCGGCATCCGGCCGAGTTGCTCTTGGACGGCTGCGTGGATATGCGGGTGATTATAGCCGTGGCAGGCGGTCCACCAGCTCGCGATTCCGTCGATGAGCTCGCGGCCGTCGGCAAGATAAATGCGGCTTCCTTGTGTGCGCGCGACGGGCAGCGGACCTGGCGCCGTCTTCATCTGCGTGTAGGGCAGCCAAACATGCCCAAGGCCGCGGGTAAACCAGTCCGGCGGTGTGCCGCTCATGTGCCGCCTCCAAAACCCCATGCCGCACTGGCGTACGGGGACTACCCAAATCCCGCGCGGCCGCCTATGCTACGCGCTTACCGCCTCCGCGACCTGGACAGATCATGGCCACCCATAGCACGCCGCATTACCATAACCAGCCGGGCGTTCCGCAAGTGCGGATTGGCGCCAAGGAATTCATGTGCGTCGGCGCCTTGCCGCCGTTCGACCACCCGCATATTTTCATCGACATGGGCGATGACAACGACGCAATCTGTCCCTATTGCTCGACGCATTATAGTTATGACGCGCGTCTCAATGGCGGGTGCGAACCGCCGGAATGCGCGTTCGAGCCAGGGCCTGATTCTGAATCCGGGGCAAAGCCGGCGATCGAGCGCGCCTGAGCTGTTACGATGACCCCGCCGCATGCGGTGATCGCCGGAGCCGGGATCGGCGGGCTTTGCACGTCCTTATGCCTCGCGCGGGAAGGCTGGCGGGTCAGCCTCTACGAAAAAGCCAAGGTTCTCGAAGCGGCCGGGGCAGGCCTCCAGCTCTCGCCGAACGCCAGCGCGATTCTGCGAAGACTCGGCGTGATCGAGCGCCTGACGCCCTTCGCGCTTCGCCCGGACGCAATTAGAATCCGCCGCGCGCGGGATGGAGCGACCCTCGCTGTGATGCCGCTCGACGACGCGGAGCGGCGCTGGGGCGCGCCCTATCTTGTTGTCCATCGCGCCGATCTCCAGCGCGCCTTATTGAACGCCGTCGCGCGCGAATCCCGCATCAAACTCCAAACCGGAGCCGCCGTCGCGGGCTTTATTTCCGGCGAAAGCTCCGTCGCGATTGCCATCGCGCAAGGCACGGTCCCGCTGAAGGCGGCCGGCGATTGCCTGATTGGCGCGGACGGTGTGCGCTCCTTTGTGCGCCAAAGGCTCGGCGGCTGTAGCGCAAGGTTTTCGGGCTGGACCGCCTGGCGCGCCACGGTCGATGCCGCCCGCGCACCGCCAGAGATGCGCCGCGAGGAGACCAATCTCTGGCTCGGGGGCAAGGCGCATCTCGTCCACTACCCCCTGCGCGGCGGCGCCATCGTCAATGTTGTCGCGATCGTGGACGAGGATTTTTACCCGGACGGAACGGATTTCTGGTCGAGCCCAGGCGAGCCGGGGTTTCTCGAAGCGCGTTTTTCGAATTGGGCCGAACCCGCGCGGAAATTGCTTGGTGCCGCTCCCGATTGGCGGAAATGGCCGCTGTTCGCGTGCAAGCCAATCGCGAGCTGGGTATCGGGGCGCGTGGCACTGATGGGCGATGCGGCGCATCCCATGCTGCCATTTCTGGCCCAGGGCGCGGCCCAGGCCATCGAGGATGCAGGCGCCTTGGCCGAATGTTTGGCGCGTGGCCAAAATATCGAGGCGAGTCTCCGCGCTTATCAGGAGGCGCGGCACGCGCGGGCCACGCGGGTGCAAAACGAGTCGCGGCGACAAGCCAAAATCTACCATCTTGCCGGACCCGCTGCGTTTCTCCGGGATGTGGCATTGCGCGCGCTGGGTCCCCAAAAAATGCTCGCCCGTTACGATTGGCTCTACGGCGCACATCGTGCCGGCGGGCAAGAGGGATGAGCGGCTCGCGAATCTTGCCAAAGGTTTTTTCGGTCAGGCTTCACACCGGTCGCCTGCACGCCGGGCTTCTGAGCTTTTGCCGAAGAGGCGCCGAGGAGAAGACGATCGCGGCCGCCCCGGGGCTTCGCCGTCTCGCGCGATGGCCGCTTCTTTCAACACCGCGGCCTCGCGATAGAGGCCCAAAACGCCGGCAATATACGTGCATTGACCGCCAGTCCCATTGCTGACGGCGTAATACCATACGCCTGCCTGAGCAGCGGAAGAATGTGTAGTTGGCGAAGAGCAATCGACACGGAACAGAAAAGCCACAAGGCCGATCACAATCCTGCGCATCCGGCGCCTCCTGCCAGTTTGGCTGGATTCGTTGGAATTCCATCGCTCACGAGAGAATCGGGGAATTGCCGTTCCGCCGGGGCACCAAAGGGGTTCGAACCTGGCCGGACGATTACATATTGATGTTTCTCATCTCTACGTTGCTTGGTTCCGGGACACGGAGCCGGCACCGGAGCAGGCGGCGACATGAGCTATTTTCAAAAGGACCCAAAAACGGTTCCCAATCCTATCACGGCAACGAGCCCCAAAAGTCCACCAACAATCGACACCATGACGATATCAAAATAACTTTCGCGATGCGTCGAGTCGCAGACCGCGAGTAACGTGACCACGGCGCCATTGTGCGGTAGGCTGTCGAGCGTGCCCGCACCAATGACGGCGACCCGGTGTAAAAGCCCGGGGTCGATGCCATGCTCCGCGGCAAGGCGCATATAGGTGCTGCCAAGGGCGTCGAGCGCGATCGTTAGCCCGCCCGATGCCGAGCCTGTCAAAGAGGCGAGCACATTGGTGGCGACCGCCAGCGAGACCAGCGGCCCGCCTTCGATCGACAAAACCCAATCGCGCACCATCGCAAAGGCCGGGAGAGCGGCAATGACGGAGCCAAAACCGACCAGACTTGCCACACTCAAAACCGGCAGAGCGGATGCGTTGACACCCGCGTCCATGCTTTCGCGCAATGCGGGCAGGCGCCGGAAATTGACCGCAACCAACGTGACAATGGCGGCTGCAAGCGCCGTGATAACGGCCCAGACGCCGCCGACCGCAGACAATGAAGTTGCGCCCCACGCCTCCTCCGCCAAATAGGAGGCGTCAAGAGCGGGCAATTTGAATAGCGACATGTAAAGATTGACCGCGATAACAATAGCGAGAGGCAAAATAGCCAGAATAATGGAAGGAGCTGCTATACTTTGGGTGCCGTGGCGGATTTCCGCCGGATCGAAACTGCCGGCTGCTGTCGCGCGCTCGCGCACAACTAAATCCTGCGCGATGTCAAGAGGGGGCACCGCCCGGTCCGCGGCAGCCGCCAAACCAGTATAGCCATCTCCCCTAACACGAGCCTTCTTCTCGGCGCGGGAAAGCCACCAAAGTCCGAATCCGAGCATGATGACCGAGGCGATGGTTCCAAGGCCCGGCGCTGCGAAGGGCGTGGTTCCGAAGAAAGGCATCGGAATTGCGTTTTGAATGGCGGGAGTGCCAGGCAGCGCCGACATGGTGAAGGTCGATGTACCGAGTGCAATTGCAGCGGGCATCAGCCGCTTGGGGATTCCTGCCGAGCGAAACAGCGCGTGCGCCATCGGGGCAAGAACAAAAAAGGCGACAAAGAGGCTGACACCGCCGTAGGTCACGAGCGCGCCGGCGAGCACAACCGCCAGCACGGCGCGCCGCGGGCCGAGCCGCGCGGTCATGAAATTGGCGATGGCGGTCACCGAACCGCTATCCTCCATGAGCTTGCCGAAGAGCGCTCCGAGGAGAAATATCGGAAAGAATTGCATGACGAACCGGGCGGCGCTTCCCATAAAAGTTTGGGTCCAATGGGCGAGCAGGGGCTCTCCGGCCAGCGCCGCGGCGAGAAGAGCCGCCGCGGGCGACAGCAAAAGCACGCTCCAACCCCGGTAGGCGAGAAAGATCAAAAAACCGAGAGCGGCCAAAATGCCAAGAAGTCCCATGTCTCAGATCCTTTCCAGCAAAACTCCCAGATCCAAAGTGGAATGTCGTCCTAAGTCTGATGCATGAGTCTCTAAAAAGACCTGTGCGGATCTTCGGCCTTCTTGATGAAGAAGGGAAAAGAATTCCCATTCCGCGTTGAGCTTGGACGAAACGCCAAGCTCAGTCATAAACTCGCTGGCAATACGGTGGATTCGCATTCCTGCCCATCGTGCACCCTCGCGGTCGCCTGGATTTGCGACTTGGCGCAACAAGGCGATCATGCGAAGCTCTTTCAAAAGCACAGCATTGAAGGACACCTCGTTTAGGCGGTTCAGAATTTCTGAAGCCGATCGCGGTGATTCTTTGCGCTCAACTGGATTGATCTGAACAAGTATGGTGTCTTGCGATTTGCACTCGCGGACGAGGGGCGTCAGCGTTGGATTGCCAGCGTAACCGCCGTCCCAATATGGTTCTCCGTCAATCTCGACCGCTTGAAATAACGTCGGCAAGCAGGCTGAGGCAAGAAGAACATCCGGTGTAATCGCATTGTTCTTGAACACGTGACCGCGGCCGGTTCGCACATTGGTCGCAGTGATGAAAAGCTTGATGGGCGCTTGCGGCAGCCGCTTAAAATCGATGAGTTCGGACAGAATCTCGCGCAATGGATTTTTGCCCAACGGATTCAAATCGTAGGGAGAGACCAGGCGGGACAAAAGATCCATCCCAACATAGAGGGGCGAAGAATCGAGTGTCCAGCGGCCAAAGAGAATATCGAGGGGGCCGCGCCGGAAGGGGCTATAACGGGCCGCGTCCGAAACGCGGCGCCAGAAATTCTTCAGAGCCGTCCGCGCGCCTGCAGCGCCGCCTTTCACGAAACCGTCAACGAGCACGGCGGCATTCATGGCTCCCGCCGACGTGCCGGAAATTCCATCAATTCCAAGCCAAGGCTCTTCGAGCAGTCGATCGAGCACGCCCCAAGTGAACGCGCCATGCGCGCCGCCACCCTGCAGGGCAAGATCGACAAGGATGGGATCACGTTGGATAGGCGTATAGGCCGATTCTCGTGGCATCTCGCCTCACGGATGGAAAGACATACGCCACGCCACGAATTTCCAACGCGACCATACAGCAGCTCGACGCAAATATCGCCAGCCAATGCGTCGTCCTCGCCGACAAGCTAGAACAAATCCAATCACGCACCAATTTCCATTGTTGGCCAAAGCCCATCGATCCGAACTAATTGCCCGGAAACCGTATCAGAACTGAAGCAATCGCGCGCTCGCGCACGGAGCCGGCGAGACGGGGCGCGCGCATGCTGCTGCGTACGGGGACGAACGCGGTCCCCGCGCAAGGCTTTGGGCGGCTCACGGATTTCCGGAGTTGCCACGCACTGTGACAAGCTCGGGCAGAATCTCTTCGCGGCAGTCTGCCGCGTAGCTAAGCTTGCATATTGGCTTCGAGTTAGTCGGGTCCGGGCTTCCAGCCCTTAGCGTCATTCCGTCCGCTTGATCCCAAGCCTTTGCAATTTGGCTTGCGGACTGGTGTAGGGCTCTTGCAGATCAACATTCCAATAGCGCAGATCCTCGAGCTTGATTTCCGCTCCGGTCACCGCGCAGAGCACGAAAGCGCCGGGACGCAAAATGCGAAATTCGCCATTAAGATACTCGATCTCGGCTTCACCCGCGGAGACCGGGCGGCGTTCAAAACGGTTCATCGGAGTCGGGGCTCGGTTCGGACAAACTCGCTAACATAATAACGCTATTTTGCCAAATTCGCCATCATGTACGGCGGTTCGGACTTTGCCCGCAAGCGTATGTAATGCATGGTGTGGAACCCCCCGGCGGCGGCCCGCCGGGGGTTGGAAGAAACAGGCGCCTGCCTCAGGCATGCAGCAGGACTGGCCGCTCGAGGGATTCGGCAAGGACGCGGCGGCGATTGCCACGCATTTCGCGCAGGCGCTCCAGCGTCCGCCAATCGAAGGTGAGCGTCACCGCGATTATGTCCTGCCTCCCGATTTTGGTTGGCAGTCCGAGCGGCATCGGCTGGAAACGAAGTTGAACGAAGCGCAGCAGCGCGCTCGGCTCAATCCCGGCGATCACTGTCGAAATCCCGCACTCAAGTCCCCATTCCACCACGCCGGACATGAGCGCATTGGTAATAGGGCTGACAACGCGCCCTTCATCACGGTGTCCTTTCGCCACGCAATGGCGTGTGCGTTCCCAGATATGAGGGCCAACTGGACGATCGCCTTGGCATAGGTCAGGCATGATTTCCGAGTTCAGGTGCGGGCGCGTTGAAGGAAGCATGCGCTGATAGCCGAGCACCTGGCCATGCTCGATGTAGAGCATATGCACCGCATGTTTATTGTCGAATTGATCGATCTCGCGCCCATCCGGCTTGGCGAGATTGTGACGGCCCATTTCCTCGACAAATACTTGATGACGCAAACGATAGGCTTGCTCCATCTCGTCACGATAACTATAGTCGTTTTCGGGAGTAACTAGGTGAATCACGAAAATTCTCCAGTTCACGGTGTGGTCAACGCCTGCGTTCAATTCAGTGAATGGAAAATGCCGGATGTGTGGGGGTGGAGGTAGTACGCGCTCCCGTACCTTTACGCGATCTACCCCCGGCGGACTCCTTCGGCACGACCGCTCGCGCTGCGCGCACCGAGCGCATGTCCTTATCGGCGCCTTTCGGCGGTTCGGATTTTTCCCCGGAAGCAGATGTTGATTATGAGTTTAAAGAACCGGCGGCCGCCGCCGCCGGCCAAGGTTAAAAGTAACCGACGCCTGCCTCAGGCAGCTTGCGGCAGGGCGGGTCTTTCGAGGGATTCGGCGAGGACGCTGTGGCGGCGGTCGCCCCTCATTTCGCGCAGGCGTTCCAGCGTCCGCCAATCGAATGTGAGGGTCACGGCGATGGTGTCCCGCCCTGCGATTCTGATTGGCAGGCCGAGCGCCAAAGGCCGAAAATGCAATTGAATCAAGCGCAGCAGTGTGATCGGCTCAATCTCGGCGATCACCGTCGAAACGCCATGTTTCAGGCCCCATTCGACCAAACCAGACAAGAGAGCATTGGCAGCCGGACTCGCAATGCGGCCCGTCTTCTCGCGGTGCCTCCGCTCGACGCAATGGCGCGTTAATTCCCAAATATGCGGCCCGACGGGCCGCTCGCCGTCGCAGAGTTCCGGCATGATTTCCGAGAGCAAATGTGGACGGGTTGAAGGAAGCACGCGCTGATAGCCGAGCGCCTTGCCCTCATCGATGTAAAGCATATGCACCGCATGTTTGTCATCGAATTGATCGACCTCGCGCCCGTCCGGCTTAGCGAGACCGGTCCAGCCCATTTCCTCGACAAACACTTGATGCCGCAAGCGATAGGCTTGCTCCATCTCTTCGCGATAAAAACAGTCGTTGTCGGGGGTTACAATATGAATCACTGACATTCTCCAGGTTAAAGTCTGGACGATGCCACGTTCACTTGCTCCCGGCATCCTCCCGCGCAGTGACCTGAGCCTGCCAGATATTGCGAGAGGGTGGGTAGTACGGGCTCGCGTACTTTTACGCGATTAGCCCCCGGCGGATCGCTTCGGCGACTGCTTGCGTGCGGTTGATCGCGCCGAGCTTGGCGCGGACCGACCGCATGTGCTTATCGGCGCCGTGCTCGGAGATACTCATGACCTCGCCGATTTCCCAATCGTTCTTTCCTTCGGCCGCCCACTGCAAAGCCTCGCGCTCGCGCGGAGAGAGGACAATGGACTCGCACGGCTGCGACTCCTGCCTGAGTGCAATAGCGCGCGCTGTGGCATAGCTCGCAACAAGCGTCAGCATGGCGCGTGTATCGGGACCAATCTCGAGGTGTGGTCCTCCGAGCGACCATACGACAGCTTGTCCGTCGAGAGTGATGAGGGAGGCGGTGAACCCCTCTTTGAGACCAAATTCCGAACCTTCGTCCATGACGCGCCGTGCCATCGGATCACCCAGGGCACATGTTTCCAGTTCGTTCCAAAAAAATGGCGATGGGTTTGATTTAACTCGGGCAAAAGCCGGGTCGCAGAACACATAACCGCGCGACGAATATCGTTTCAGCCACTCTGCTGGCCAACGATTAAGCAAAACATGGCTGAGTTGATCCCGCGTCTTCGTGCCAACCCTCGGAATTGCAGTCGCTGCCATAAATTTCACCCCAAAGGGCTCAAGATGACGCAAGACCTGCGTCGAAACGTCGGCTAGGTTGCGGGCGCGATCGAGGTCCCGAATGAACGCGATCGTGTGGTCCAGCGAATTTCGAAAAGCGCGCTGCGGCACAACTTCCTCGCTTAAAACACTCCGGCGGGCGCCAACCCTATATCATAGCGGTCCCAATTCGCGCCAGCCGGGAACTTGGAAAAAACAATTAGACTTGATGATATTCGCTAACATAAACATTAACATTATGCAAGTGTAGCGCCGCCGCTTCAGGGAATCGGGTGAGTGAACAAATGCGGAATCTAATTGAAAGAGGTGTGCGACGGTTGGGGACCTGGGATTTCCTAAAGCGAAACACCGGCCGGCACTGCCAGCATCAGGAAGCGAGACAGGCATCGTGCGGCGTCGGCGTCGAAAATTCTGGCGCCCAATGAGCTGCCAGATTGTTCACACGATTCCCCTGCAAAATTAGCCCTTTGCTGCTTGGCGGCATGCGCTCGAAAGCGGCGTCAGCTTTTGCCGCAATTCCGTAAGGGTCCGGCCCGGCGGCGACGCCATGGTGTCCCGGGCATTGCTCGCATCTGGCCGGTTTGCGATGCACAAGGCCGGCGTTGGCAAAGCCTCGCCAAAACGCCTTCCGGCTGGATTTTTGGTCTCGCCGCATGACAAGTTAACTTCGTCACGCCGGAGATCGCGCCAACCTCAATTCTAACCCAATTTGCGGCGGCATCTTTTCATGGGCCCCACGATCACCCTACCGCGGCGAGGTTTTGGGCGAGCGTATCGCGGATAAGGGTTGTCACGCCGACATAATCGATTTTGCCGGATCCCAGCACGGGCAATTTGCCGACGACGAGGATCTCCGCTGGTATCATCAGCTCCGCCGCGCCCTTGCTCTTCGCGAACGCCTGGAAGTCCGGGCGTTTGGCGCCCGGCATCTGCGTGACCAGCACCAGTTTCTCGCCCTTGCGCGGATCGGGGACGGCCGCGACCGCCGACAGTGCGCCAAGCCAAAGCTCCGCCGCGAGAGCTTCGACGGCGGCAAGCGAGATCATCTCGCCGCCAATCTTGGCGAACCGCTTCGCGCGCCCCTTGACTGTGACAAAGCCCTCGGCATCGATGGTGACGATATCGCCGGTATCGTGCCAGCCTTCTGGTGGCGGCTCGATGACCCCCGGATTGGACGTCTTGAGATAGCCAAGCATGACGTTCGGCCCCCGCACTTGGAGACGGCCGCCTTCAAGGACGCCCGGGACCTGCTCGAGCCGTGCTTCTACTCCCGGAAGTAGCCGCCCGACCGTGCCGAAGCGGTTGAACATTGGGGTGTTCAGCGCGAGCACCGGCGCGGTTTCCGTCACGCCATAGCCTTCAAACAGGCGAACTCCGAACTTCTCCATGAAAATCTTGCGTGTTGCTTCCCGCACCGGCTCGGCACCGGCGAGCACGTAACGTAACGAGCGGAAATCATAAGCGTGCGCGGCACGGGCATACCCGGCCAGGAATGTGTCGGTTCCGAACAGGATCGTGGCGTTCACCCCATAGATCAATTCCGGGACGGTCCGGTAATGGAGCGGCGAGGGATAGAGATAGATGCGCACGCCCGAGACGAGCGGCAGCACCAGCCCCGCCGTGAGGCCGAAGGAATGGAATATCGGGAGCACGTTGAAGACTTTGTCGGAACGCCCAAAGTCGATCCGCGCGGCGGCTTGCGCGGCGTTGGCGAGGATGTTGCGGTGGGAAAGCACGACGCCTTTCGGCAAGCCCTCGGAGCCCGATGTGAACAGGATGACCGCTGGATCGTCGGGGTTGCGTGGCACCAAAGCTTTCTTGGCCGCCAGAACCCCACGCAGCCTATCGGCGAAACCGGCGCTTTTGCGGACGTCCTCGAGGTAGACAATCTTCACATGCTGCGCGAGCCGCGCGACAAGATCGTCGAGCTTGCCTTTTGTGACGAAGGCGCGCGTGGTCACAATCGTCGCGACCTCGGCCGCGGTACAGGCCGCCAGGATATTGGTGGCGCCAGCGGTAAAATTGATCATCGCTGGGACGCGGCCGGCCGACATTAGGCCGAGGACGGTCACGGCCGCGCCATTGGCGTTGGGGAGCATCACGCCCACCGCCTTGCCTTCCGGCGCAAGCGGCATGAGCTTGGCACCGATGATGGCAGATCCAATAAGCAGGCGCCTGTAGCTGAGTGCGCCGGAAACGGGATCCTCCACCGCGATGCGGCCGAGACCATGGATCTTCGCCGCCTCGACCACGGCGTCAACCACGGTGCGGCTGGTTTCGGTGGTGCGAAACACTAGATCGGACATGACGCCGTAAAGTGCTGCGCCGGCGGCATGGCGGCGATGCTTGCCCTTGAGGGCCGGATCGACCGCGAGTTTGACTGGTTCAAGGACGGTCACGACAACCTTCGGGAGCCAGCGCCGCCGGACCTGGGACTTCGATAGGCGCGAGAGTGGCGTCGCCTCGAGGCCTTCGATGCGAACCGGCACGATCAGCGCGTCCGACTTGTCGGCGATGAGGCCTGCCCCGTCATAGACTTTCATCAGGCTGCCGGTGACCGTAAGCCGCCCCTCGGGAAAGATGACCAGAGTCTCGCCTGCCTTCACGGCGTTGATCAGTGTGCGCGTTGCCATCGGCTTCAACGGATCGAGCGGAATGGCGCGCGTGATCTTCAGGAACGGCTTCACCCACCAGCGCTGGGCGATGCCATGATCGATGGCGAAGACCGGATCCTTGTCGAGCAGCGACAGCGCCAGCGCCGCGTCGAGGAAGCTTACATGGTTGAGCGCGATGATCGTGTTTTGTCCCGCTTTGCCGAAATTCTCCGCGCCCCTGACCTCAAGCCGGTAGAAGGCCCGGAACAGGATTGAAAGAAAGTCGCGGAAGGCGTTCGTCGGCATGGTGCGGCCTATCGCGAGCGCGGCGGCGAGGCATGCGCCGCCGATGATGAGGAATAGACTCGCGGTGCCGAGGCCGGCCATTTGCAATATGGCGACTGCGAGCCCGCCCGCGACCATAAAGGCGGCGTTGAGGATGTTGACGGCTGCTACCACGCGGGCGCGCCGGTCGGCGCCCGCCCAGGCCTGCACGGCAGCGAACGATGGAACAATGTATAGACCGCCTGCGATTGCAAGGCCCGCGAGGTCGGCCGCGGTCCGCAAACCAAGACCCGAGGACAGGACGGTGCCGATGTCTGCCGCTGTCGCGGCGGGCTGCGCACCAAGAGTGGCCCAGCCGAGATCGAGTGCGAATACCCCGAGAAGAAACGCGCCGGCCACGGTAGGCAGGAGGATGATGCGCCCGCGCGCCAGCCATGAGGCAAGCCCCGAACCCACGGCGATGGCAATCGAGAAGATCGCGAGGAAAGCAGTAACCACCCCCTCGTCACCGCCGAGGCCGGTCTTCACCAAGGGCGGCAGGAGCGACAGAATTACCGCGCCGGAGAGCCAGAACCAGCCCAGTACAACGCCGCCCCACCAAAGGCGGGCATTGCTCCAGAGCTCCTTGAGGAGCGTTCCGGTGGAACGGAGGATGTTCCTATCGATAGCCAATGCCGGCGCAGCACTGCCGGTGGGAGGAATCATGAGGGCCGCGCCCCAGCACAACAGCGCGAATAGCATGATCAGCGCACTGAACGAAGCCGGGCCGCCGTTGCCTTTCGATGCTAATCCGCCAGCGATCGTGCCAAGCAGAATTGCCATGAAGGTCGCGCTCTCCACGAGCGCGTTGCCAGCGGGCAATTCTTCGCGCGCGAGATGATCCGGCAGGATGCCGTATTTGATTGGACCGAACAGCGCCGCGATCGCGCCGAACAGGAACAGCGCGGCGAACAAGGCGGGCAGCGAGTGGAGCACGAAGCCCGTGCAGGCGAGCGCCGTAACCCCGATCTCGGCCAGTTTGAGGCGCCTTGCCACAACCGCCTTATCGAAGCGATCGGCGAGTTGGCCGCCGAGACCCGAGAGGAAGAAAAACGGCGCGATGAAGACGGCACCCGCCAATGTGACCAGCGACTCGGCATCATGGCCCCCGATCTTAAACAGGATCAGGAAGACGAGAGCGTTCTTCAAGAAGTTGTCGTTGAAGGCCGAAAAGAACTGGCACCAGAACAGCGGCGCGAAGCGGCGGGAGGTCATCAGCGATGTGGACATGGCGCAAGTCCTTTGACGAAGGTCCTTTCTGGTAGGCACTCGGTGCTAAACACGTGACGATCGGCGGCTTATGTCCGCAATCTAAAAATCTCGGTTATTTGTTCCACTCCATGGGTTCCGAAAACTTGTAATTTTCCAGTAGCCGCACAGGCCATCATTGCCAGACGCGTATGGGAATTGGCGATGGGGGGCTTGAACCAGTTGAATTGATCGTCAATCATAGCCAGAGGCAGAGCGCGAGCCTGATGCACGCGTCCCGCGCTGTTGATGGAACGCGGCCGCCATCCATGGCCGATGGCATTCAATCTTGTTTCGAACTGGTTCGACGCGCAGACGCGGTCACTCTCGATGGTACGAATGGCATAATCGTTTTCGGTGCGTTCAATGACGCAGCCTTCACCCTCACGAATGCCGCCTAGAATGTAAATGGCGGGTAACGCAACTGGGGTTTTGGAAAGGCGTTCCCTGGCGTCCTCATAATTTTTGGCTTCCTCGAAAACCCTTCTCAATAGATGTGCGGGCGGCAGACCGCCGGCTTGGAAAACGCTCTTACGATTTTTTAGCCAATCGCCAAAATAGGTCAGGCCGTGGCATTGCATCGGAGCCTGATTGAGGGAAGCCGAGAACCGTTCCGGTGCTAATCCTTGAAACATGCCGCTGACACCCGGCCAAGTGATATTATAAAAATCTCCGGCAGCGCCGCTTTGATCTGCCACGATTAAATTTTCGCCCAATTTTGGAAACATCCAATCGAGAACCCGTGTCAGTGTCGGGCCATGGTCCTTGGCGTAGACGGCACTGGTGCAGAACCATTCAAAGCAAATATTGAGGGCATGGATGCCCGTCATATTCAAATGGTCCGCACAGTGATCGATCTCTTCGAGATAGGGATTGCCGGTTTTAAGCAGCCAATCCCGCGACACACGGTCACTCAGCGGTATTAAGGCGCGGCCTATTAGCTCGGAACCCATGCCGATCGGTTTCCGGCTTGCCAAAATCAATTCCTTGGCTTGCTGAGGATATTCATGCACCAATCGGCGTGGTCCGCATGACCGAATATCAACCAGGGGAACGAATTGCATGCGAGTGGTCCCTTATTCAGCACCCGAGAATGAAATATTGCGTTTAGATGTAAATTTGCACTGAGTTTCTATCCATCGATTCACACTAAAAAAGTTCCGCTAACCCAACCCAACCCAACCCAACCCAACCTAAACAAAATAAAAGAAAACCAGATTAGCCCCAAAATAAATATAAATATAGCAATACGTACAGATGTCACCTTAATGACGGTCGCTAAATATATTAAAAATATTATTACTGCGAGCAATGTTGTGATCACAAACACTGATGCGATTATATCAAACATCTTAGCTACACCAGATTGTACCTTTGACTGAGCCTGAGGTTGTTGCAATTTCAGCTTTTGGGCGTGTAAACCTCACGGCCATGCGCCGCAGAACCGCGCCCTTGTGAGGAACGTGACAATTGTCTTGAACGGTCTGCTCATAGCCCTTATGAACAATGTTCACAAAAACACCCTAATCCCTCTTTCAAGGTTGTCAAGCAAAATTTTGAACGTTGTTCAAAATGGTGATTAAAATGACTAATAGCGAGCGAAAACAGAAGCTTAAAGCCACATTGATCGCCGCCGCCGAGCGGGCCGTCGCGGCGCGCGGGCTTGCCGGGCTGAAGGCCCGCGACCTTGCCGCCGAGGCTGGCTGCGCGGTCGGCGCCATTTACAATGTGGTTGCCGACCTCGACGATCTGGCGCTTGCGGTGCACGCGCGCACCCTCGCCGCGCTCGAGAAAGAACTGACTGCCTCGGCATCCAAGATTCCGGTCGAGGCGTGCGCCGGGCCCCAGCGGGCCACTGGACAATTAATCCAAATGGCGATCGCCTACCTTGATTTCGCTGCCGCCAACAAGGCGCGCTGGCGAGCGTTGTTCGAGGGCCGCGTGCCGGAGGGCAAGCCCATGCCCGAGTGGTATAGAGCGGAGCAAACACGGCTCTTCGGCTATATTGAGCAACCGCTGCGGGATCTTCTGCCAAGCATGCCGCCCGACCAACTCGCTATGCTCGCGAGATCGCTCTTCTCTGCCGTGCATGGGATCGTCACGCTGGGACTTGAAGAGAAACTCGGCGCCGTCTCGCTCGAAGAGCTGCGCAACCAAACGGCCTTGTTTGTGTCGGCAATTGCGAAGGGCCTGCTGGCGCGGGAAAATTAACCTCGAAGCCCGCAAAACCTGCTCAGCAGGGGACAACCTGGTTGAAGCCAGTTGCAAAAGCCCGCCACCTTATGATTCCCTGGCTCGGCTGGCCAAGAATCGATTTTTGAGTCGCGCGTCGGCAGATGAGACCACCGGCTGGAAACGCGGAAGGATTTCGCGGTTGGCCGCTTACCTTTTGAGGCCATGGAATGCCGTTCTTACAGCTCGAACTCGACCGCGCCGAAAATCCGCTGGACATCGTCGAAAGAATCGCCGCGCACAATCGCTGGTCTTTCGACCGGGACGAAGAAAACGAACTTTCCCTCTCGGTCACCGGCGGCTGGTCCGAGTACAACATCGCCCTCACCTGGCTCGCCGAGGTGGAGGCATTGCATGTTGCTTGCGCCTTTGACCTCACACTGCCGTCCGAGCGCCTAATGGAGCTTGCTTCTCTCGTCTCGCTCATCAATGAACAGCTTTGGATTGGGCATTTCGACATTTGGCCGAACGACGGTGTGATCATGTTCCGGCATGCCATTTTGCTCGCCGGCGGCGCCAAGCTGAACGGCGATCAATGTCAAACCATTCTCGCCAGCGCGGTGCGCGCATGCGAACGCTACTACCAGGCTTTTCAATTTGTCGTCTGGGCCGGCAAAACCGGTCATGAGGCGATCGGCACGGTCATGCTTGAAACCCAAGGCCGCGCCTAACATGGACGCGCCGGGGACGATTCACACCAATGCGTCCTTGGTGCTCGCCGGAGCGGGCAAGATGGGCGGCGCATTGTTGCGGGCCTGGCTCGACCGCGGGTACGATCCGCGAACAATCAATGTCATCGAGCCGCGCCCGTCACAGGAAATCTGCGACCTCGCCAAGTCCAGAGGCTTTGCGTTGGCGCCGCCGGCACAGCCGCCGCAGATTCTCGTGCTCGCGATGAAGCCGCAAAATCTCGACGAGGCGGTGGCCGGGCTCGCACCCTTCGCTGGCCCCGATACGCTGGTGGTTTCGATCCTGGCGGGAAAGATGGTTGCCAACATAGCGGCGAGGTTCCCGCAAGCGAAGGCAATCGTCCGGGCGATGCCCAATCTTCCGGCCGCCGTTGGACGCGGCATGGCCGTGCTTGCCGCGAACGCGGCGGCGACGCCAGGCCAGCGCGCGGCGGCCGAAGCTTTGCTCACGGCGGCGGGCCGGGTCGAATGGCTTGCTGGCGAGGAGCTGATCGACGCCGCGACCGCGATTTCCGGCTCCGGACCGGCTTATATCTTTTATCTCGCCGAAGCCTTGGCAAGCGCCGGAGCCGCCCTCGGTCTGCCCGCTGATATCGCCGCGCGGCTCGCGCGCGCCACGGTCGAGGGTGCCGGCGAATTATTGTTCCAATGCCCGGAAAACACTGCTGCGGAACTGCGCGAAAATGTGACGTCCCGCGGCGGAACGACCGCCGCCGCGCTTGACGTCTTGATGGCGCAAGACGGCCTTACGCCTCTGATCGAGCGCGCAGCGAAGGCGGCGAAGCAGCGCGCCGAGGCACTTTCAGGTTAGAATGCTTCGTGCAGCCGGTTCTCTTAATTGAGTGCGGGTGGCGCGGCCTCACATGGGTTTTGGCCCGCGCGACATGGCGGCGACGCCGGTGCGCGACACTTCGACGAGACCGATCGGTCGCATGAGTTCGACGAACTGGTCGATCTTGCCGGCGGCGCCGGTAAGCTCGAACACAAAGCTCTCGATCGCGGCATCGATTACTCTTGCGCGGAAGGCCTCGGCGAGCCGCAAGGCCTCGTCGCGGTCTTGCCCCTTGCCCGCGACCTTGATCATCGCGAGCTCGCGCTCGACGGCATTGCCGCGCAAGGTCAGATCGGTAACCTTGTGGACCGGCACGAGCCGCTCCAACTGATGGCCGATTTGCTCGATCGCCTCCGGTGGCCCGGACGTGACGATCGTAATCCGCGAAAGATGTTCGGCGTGGGCGACCTCGGCGACCGTCAGGCTTTCGATGTTGTAGCCGCGTCCCGAAAAAAGCCCGACGACGCGGGCGAGAACGCCCGGCTCGTTATCGACCAGGACGGAGAGCGTGTGAAACTCGATATTCGCCTTGCCGAGGGCAGAGGAATAGGGCGAGAGGGGGGCCGCCGGAGCGTTCATGGGGTTACACCAGCATCTTGCCGGCGGCATCGATCGCGGTTTCGATCGCCGCGTCTTCGCCAGGCAGAAGCATCTCGTTATGCGCTTTGCCGGACGGAATCATCGGCAAGCAATTTTCGGTTTTGTCGACGACGCAATCGAAGATAACGGTTTCCGGCGTTTCGATCATCTCCAAGATGGCGTCATCGAGCAGCGCCGGGTCCGAGCAGCGGATGCCATGCGCCCCAAAAGCCCCGGCAAGCTTCACGAAATCGGGTAGCGCGGCCGTATAGCTTTGGGAATAGCGGCCTTCATGGAGGAGTTCCTGCCATTGCCGCACCATCCCCATATATTCGTTGTTGAGGATGAAGATCTTGACCGGCAGGCGATATTGCGCGGCGGTCGAGAGCTCCTGCATGTTCATGAGGATCGAAGCCTCGCCCGCGATATCGACGACGAGGCTGCCTGGATGCGCCATCTGCGCGCCTATTGCCGCCGGAAGCCCGTAGCCCATGGTGCCCAGGCCGCCCGATGTCAACCAGCGGTTCGGCGCCTCGAAATGATAGTGCTGCGCCGCCCACATCTGGTGCTGGCCGACCTCGGTGGTGATGTACGTATCGCGCGCCTTGGTCAGTTCGTAAAGACGCTGCACCGCATATTGCGGTTTGATCACGTCCTTCGCGTTCTTGAAGGACAGCGATTTCCGCGCCCGCCATTTGTCGATTTGCGCCCACCATTTGGTCAAGGCATCGGCGTTGATCGAAGCATTCTTCGCACGGAAAACCTCAATCAGCTGACCCAGCACGTGGGTGCAATCGCCGACAATACCAAGATCGACTTTCACGTTCTTGTTGATCGAGGACGGATCGATGTCGATGTGGACCTTTTTCGAGCCTGGCGAGAAAGCGTCGAGCCGGCCAGTGATGCGATCGTCGAACCGGGCGCCGATCGCGATCATCAAATCGCAATCATGCATGGCATTGTTGGCTTCGTATGTACCATGCATGCCGAGCATGCCGAGCCAATTCTTGCCCGACGCCGGGTAGCTACCAAGCCCCATCAAGGTCGAGGTGATCGGAAACCCCGTCAGTGAAACGAGTTCGCGGAGGAGGCGCGAGGCTGCCGGGCCCGAGTTGACGACTCCGCCGCCGGTATAAAAGACGGGCCTTCTCGCCGCCGCCATCAACGCCACGGCCTGCGCGATCCGGCCAGGATCGCCATCGAGCTTCGGCCGGTAAGTCTTGTGCTCGATGTTGCGCGGGCCAATGTAGGTGCCGACCGCAAATTGCACGTCTTTCGGTATATCGATAACGACCGGTCCTGGACGCCCGTTTTGTGCGACGTAAAAAGCCTCGTGCAACACGCGTGGCAAATCCTCGATCTGGCGGACCAGATAATTATGCTTGGTGCAATGCCGGGTTATGCCGACCGTATCGCATTCCTGGAAGGCGTCGGAGCCGATGAGATGAGTCGGCACCTGGCCGGTAATGCAAATGAGCGGGATCGAATCCATCAAAGCATCGGTCAAGCCGGTCACCGCATTGGTGGCGCCTGGACCGGAGGTCACCAAAAGCACGCCGGCCTTGCCGCTCGACCGGGCGAAGCCCTCGGCGGCATGCGCCGCTCCCTGTTCGTGGCGCACCAGCACATGCTTGATGAAATCTTGGTGAAACAGAGCGTCGTAGATTGGCAAGACCGCGCCGCCCGGATAGCCGAAAATGGTTTCGACTCCCTGGTCCCGTAACGCCCGGACGACCATTTCCGCTCCGGTCATCAAATTGGTCATGTCCTACTCCAACCCGTGCCTCTCGAACGATTGTTTGCGATTTCTCAAATTTGGGCAATAAAAAAGGCCCCTGAGGGCCTCGGATATGCGCCAGCTGAGGGAAGTGCGGAGCCTATCTCCGTCCCGCCTCCGGCGCCCGCGCTACGCTAAGAACGATTTTCATGGGTCAAATCCCTGCCACCTGCCAATATGGCTTACATAGCCGATGCGCACCGGACGGTCAATAAGGTTTGTTTCCGGTTCATCGGGAAGATTCAGCGAAAATCCGGCAACTAGCGGGCCGCTGTTTCCGTCGTGTTGAAAGAATTCGCCGGGGAACGCGAAATCAGTGGCAGGTCCTTCAATTTATCTTTGACCGGAAAAACCACGCCGCCGCCTTTGGTGAGCCGAAGCATCACGGCGATGGTTCAGACTTGCCGGGGCTCATTCGAAGCAGCACGCGCAGCTTAAAAATCTAGTCATTGGGCGGATGCCGGTTAATCTGCATTCATGCGCTGAGCTTCTGCCTTAAGCGTCGGTGGTACGGCTTGAACTTCCCTGGCCGAGTGCGCGTCGGTCGCACCCATTGCGGAAGCGGCTTTGAGGCTTTCAAAGGCATCGACTATGCCCGCGATGGACGCTTGATCCGGATCGCCCGGATTCAAATGTCTCGCTGTTTTGAAAAGAATCCCGCGAATAGCTTTGAGTTCGAGATCGGGTTTGGCGTCGAGCAGGAGGGCGACGACGCCGCTGACATGCGCGGCGGCCATCGAAGTACCCGATAGAAACCCGTAGGCGTCACTTGGTTCAGCGACGAGCACATCAACGCCGGGCGCCGCGACACAGGTGGCAAAACAACGATTGGCGTCTTCAAAAACGCTGTCGCTACGATCCGTTGCTGTCACCGGAATGACATTCTCGTCGGCGGCCGGGTAGAGCGGCCCTGCCGACCGGCCTTCGTTACCGACGGCTGCGACGAAGATTACTCCCCGGCGCGCCCCGTCGGCAATTTCGCGCGCTAGAGCAGGATCGCGCGGGCCCGTGAAACTCATGTTGACGACGCGCGCGCCATGCAGTTCCGACCATTCTATACCGGGCAGAATGTCGTACGTCGTGCCGTGCCCGGCGACCTTTGGATCGGCGCTGCCAAACGCTTGGACCGCAAGGATGCGTGCTTGCGGCGCAACGCCCGTAAGTTCGGCGTGGGCAGCTATGATTCCGGCAACCGCTGTGCCATGCAGGGCCGGTACCGCCTTTGCGCCGCCGGGGTCGAAACCATCTTTTACGGCGTTTAAAAGCTCGGGATGGTTCCGATCGATTCCCGAATCAATCACGGCGACCAGTGTTTTCGCGCCATTGGAAATGGCATGAGCCTCGGTCAACCGCATTTTCGGAATCGCATATTGGGCCCCGGCAAGCACGCCCGGGCGGTCATTTTGGAGAGTGTAGACGTAGTTCGGCTGAACCGCCGCGATCCGGGGGTCAGCTTCGAGCGCTGCGACGATCGCGCCAACGGAACGCTTACCTTCTGCCCGGCCTTCGATCCGGTAACGGTACATCGTCGTGCCAGTCAGCACGAGGTGCTGCGGTGCGAGCAGCTGCAGCCTCTGCCGACTCGCTAAGTCATTGGCCGCTTGGGGCGAAACGTCAGGACGGAGTTCGACTAAGACTTCGCCCGGAACAAAGCTATGTTCGCTGGCCGCCGGATTGGTGCCGTTGGCGCGCGAAGGTAAGGGTTGAGGCAATGGCTGACCCGGCGCCGCCGCGAAGATTTTTTTGTCGACATCCTTCTCGGTGCTCGCAACCGGGGGAACGGCGTCCACGCTGCTTGGATCAACTTTCTTCACGCTCTCGACCGGTGGAACGGCGCTGCCTGGATCAAGCTTCTTCGGGCTCTCAACTGGCAAAACGGTGCCGGCACTGGATGGATCAACCTTTTTGGCGCTCTCAGCCGGCGGAGTGGCGCCGGCGCTGAATGGCTCGTAGCCGTGCATTCTGCGCTGCTCGCCCACGCATTTCGCGATTAGAGCCGTGCGAAGAATGGCATTTGCGATGCGGAAGTTCGGCCGGCTTTCGCAGTATTGCTTGATTTGATCTTCGGTCGGCGTTGTCGCGTGTGCAGGGCAAAGCCAAAGACCGGGCGACAATACGATCAAGCAAACGGCCAGCAAAACAAGCCATAGCCTTGGCCTTGGGCGGGGCTGGTCTTCCCGGGGCGGTACGCTTGACATGGATTTGTTCAACACTCCCTACCGTTTCCGGGTTCTCCGGAAGGGGACGCTACGTCCCAGTCCGATCTAATTCAACGCTCTAATTTTGAGCGAGCCGGTTTCGATCAAACGAGTCCATTTGACCGGGTAAGAACGAAGGTCCGGTTTTTGCACGCTCTCGATGATGAAGCAAGTACCTACATTCGACAATCGTCAAAGTTCATTTCGTTGGCGCGGCGAACCGCACAATGGCGCTTTCGTCGCGCATCGACGCGACAATTGCACCGAGGTCCTTTGCAGTAAGC
>DATBQJ010000174.1:0-25260 GCA_036560885.1 Methylocella sp. | reverse complement strand
CGCCGCCCAACAGCGCCTAAAGGATCTCAATCGCGCGCTCGCGGCAGCCCGCCGGTCAACTAAGCTTGCCTCGGAGAGGTACGATCGCGGCTTGACCGATTATTTAAACGTGCTCGATGCGGAGCGGCAAGAATACGATCTCGAGCAGCAATATGTGAGCACGCAACAGGTTGCCGCCGAACAGCTAACCACGCTCTACAAGGCACTTGGAGGTGGTTGGGAACCTCACCAAATCATTCCGCCAATCAAACAGCCGCAGCCAGCGATTGTCGCTGCAGCGAGACGTCTTCTTTCGCCGGACGAAGCCCGCCAGTAGCCGGGCTTTTGAATCCTCGTGAGTGGAGCCTTAGCAAGCGGCCACCTTGGTCCCTGCCGGCACGCGCGGCGTGGCGGGGGCGCGTTTCCGGCAGCTGCAATCGTACCAAAATGCTTCACGTGAAACTTTTCTGTCCGATTGGAGCCAAAAATCTTACAAGGCATCAGACAGTGGCCCCTTCTTCGATCATTTAAGATCGATCGATTTCTTGATGCGATTGCAGGAGAGCGGCGGCGAAGCTTCGATGGAAAAGCCCGCTACCGGGAGGCATCCAAGTTGCAAGGTCCGTTGACGTAATCGAGGTTGTGGGATGCCCGAGCCGCCGCCGATTGGCCGCGTCCGTCACCAACAATTGACATAACGACAGAATGCTCCTCACCGGGATAATGCAGCAAGTAATGGCGTGAAGCTCCCGCGCAATTATGACGATCAGCACTTGTGCCACATTACAGAACCGATTGGGGATCGTCGCTCTTGAGGCATGAGAGCGGCAGCAGATGTGAGGTGCCGTCGCGCGCCGGACAATGCAGAGTTCGTTATGATAAAGACGCGCGCTCCCCTGGATCCGGCGTGACCGCATCACAACCGGACGCTTTACGTGGGCGCTGGATCAAGTGGCGGTCGAAGTTCGGCAATCGGCCGCAGAATATCGCCGAACAGTTTCAATGGATGGCGACCTCCGCACTCTGAAACGCGACATAGCGACCGCCGGTCACCACCATCACGCCGACGTTAATCTTTATCATGCGCGGGGTCCTGCGCCGAAGGGCTGCCGGACCCGGCGCCGTTTGTGCAGGTGGGACACTCCGGCGCCGCAGGGGGCTGGGCTTCTTTCGAGAGAACTTCGACATCCTTGTCGACGCCGGACACGACCTTGAACGTCGTTTGATAGGTTTGGCTGGCGTGCCGCGCGATCGCGACATATTCGCCTTCGGCAAGCGTAGCCGAGGGAAACGCACCGATCATCTCGCGGATGACGTCCCCGCCCGGTGTCAGGATCGTGAAGGCCGTATTCGCAAGGGCTTCGCCGCCGGGGTTGTTGACGAGTTTCAAAGTTATGGTGGCAGCACGATGACGCAGCGTCGCGTCGGTCAGCTTGCCCGCTTGAACCTTGAGATCGGCGCTAATCACGGAATTCGTCTGGCTCGCAGAACCATTGGCAACTGAGTCGAGCAATGTCGACACAATATGATAATTGCCTTCCGGAAGGCCGATGGTGTCGCCGGATTTGGCGTTCGCGACAACCAGTTTTGCTTCCGGATTGCCGCGCTCCGGAACATAGATCGAGATCGATAATTTCGCCGGATTGATGGGCGTGTCGCCGAGCTGGCCCGCGATCCGCAACCCGCCCGCATTGAGTACCAGCGTTTCGTTTAACACTGAGCCGTTAATGGTGATGCGCTTTGTCGCGCCAGCGAGCCCCAAGGCAACATGAATCATGAAATTGCCGTCGGGAAGGGACAGATTTGGCGTCGCGCTGGTGGATTGCGCGACAAGCTTGTGGTTTCCGTCGGTTCCTGGGACTTCTTCGAATATGCGCCAATGCAGACCTTCCTGAACCGGCTGCGTGTCGCTGGCGGCAAATAGCGCCGCCAGCCTGACCATGCCGTGTGCGCTCTCGACGGGAGCGGTGTCGGGGGGAAATGGCAAGCGCAGGGAAGGTACGTCGGGATTTTGCGCTCCCGGTGTTTGCGCCGCAACAGGCCAAGCCGCGAGGCATAGTGCGAATGCCACCAGTCGCGCCAGCAAAGTCGCGTGGGCGACAAGGCCTTGTCCGGTCCGGCCGGGAGCCGGTCTTGCAAGCGGGAGCCGCCGCAAGCCTTACTCCTCCTGCCAATGGAAAACGCTTGATGCCGCCGCCGTGAGATTGGTCAACGACAGCGGGTGAAAAGAAAACACGATTCGATGGTGGCCTGCCGGAACCTCCACGCCGCGAAACAGGATATTGGCGCGAAGCACAGGTTCCTGATGTCCATCGACACGGGCCTCCCAGCCTGGATAGAAAAGATCGTGCAGTACGACAATTCCCGCCTTTGGCACATCGGCGTCGATCTCGACAAAGCTATCCGTGTAGGTGACGATCGCGACATGCGATAGGCTAATGGGAAGGTCCGATTGTTGCCCCCCGCGGCTCGCCATTTGCCTCGGACCATGGGCGTAGGGTCCGCCGCGAAGACCAGCCATGCTTGCCTGGTCGATCAACACCTCGCTCGACGGGTCGAAGCCGGGAAGGACGTGTTCGTCGAGAACTTCCTCGTTGTCGACGGGCTCCACCGCCGATGCAAAGTAGGCTCTCGGTACGGTATTACCGAGCTTGTAGATATTCATGCTGCCGCTTGTATAAATCGCCTGAGCCTTCGGCCGCGGGATGTCGCGCGGCAGTTCCGTCAGTGGGCGGTCGAGGACCAAATATTCAATCCCGAGGAGTGCCGCAAGCCGGCTATTATAGCCCCGAAAAGTGTCTGGATAGCGGCGCAAGGCGAAATCCTCGGCATCTTGCCCCGAGCCGACCGCCCGGTCGTAATCGTCGATGCGCAACGGATTGTAGCCGAGCGTATTTTCGAATTTGAGGACCATCGATGCATTCTGCCACGGCCCCTTCAACCCTAATATCTCGACGCGCGGACGGTCGCCGTTGCGTGTCGTTCCGGCTATTTCACGGCGCAGAACCTCGATGCCAGCGGCTTCGGACGGCTTCATGCCGGAATATACGGAGTAGCGTTCCAACGGCTCCGCGTTGAGCGGGGACGCGGCATTGCGCCAGAGGATTTCGGCCCCGCTTAACAGCACGAACAAACTCGCCGCGAGCGCCCGCCTCGGACGTGCTTGAAGCCCAAACAACACCGCGGCGCCAGCGGCAGCCAGCGCTGCTGCAACCACGAGCGCGGCGAGCGAATGCATCACACGCCCTTCCCGGAAGGAAAAGGCGAGACCGGCGCAGGTCAGAATGGCAAGCGCCAGGGTGACCGCCCCAGCCAGCGCGGCGGCAAGCCATTCCGGCAGCGTGCGGAAAGGCCGCGGCAGGCCTTCCTCGATGTAGCGATGCAGAAGAAATCCGGCCGCTAGAGCAAGTGCGATATTTATAAGAAATGTTGCGTCCGCGGGTCTCCGGTAGAGGGAAACGCCCGGTATCCAGTCAAAGGCGAGCGCGAAGAATGGAGTATAGTGCCCTAGGGCGTAAGCGAGCGCCAGCAAAAGTAGAATAAGAAAAAACCGTCCGCGCCGCACGAACAAACGGCCGGCGCCAAATCCATGCCAAGCAATGAGCAGAAACGGCAGAGTGCCGGCAAAAAGATAGTCTACGGCCTTGTCGGTAAAATCGGCGCGCGGAATGTTGGCGTCATGTCCCCAGTAATCATTGAGATGATCGAGCGAGCCAAAGAAATTCGGCGCAAACAACGTGATCAAATTGACGGGCGCGAGCGAACTCGCCGCCGCAACCCCGAACGGAATGTCAGGCCGGTTCGAGCCGGCCAAAAACTGCATGGTCAACAGCACCGGGACGCTCATTATGGCGAGGATCAGGGCGGCGCTCAACGCCAGGACACCGGCCCGGGCGCGCAGATAAATAAGCGCGTTTCCTGATTGGACCGCGGCAAGGAGAACATAACCGACAAGCACCGTGCAAAGCAGGAAGGCAACCTGATCGCGGCCAAGCGCCATCAAGGATGCGGAGAATCCAAACGCAAGGCCGAAACAATAGGAGCGGCGCTCGAGCGCGATATCGAGGCACCACAAGGCCGCCGGAAAGAATGAATAGGAAATTATCATGCCGGTGTGCTGCAGCCTCGAGGACGCGGCGCCTCCTAGCATGAAAATGATTGCCGCGAGGATCGCTGCCGGGGGATGCCAGCGCCAGCGCCGCGATAGGCCCAAAATGCAAACCCCTCCCACGAAAAGGTGCGCCAGGATGGCCGCGTCGAAGAATTGCATCGAGGCATTTGGCGCGATCAGCGCAAAGAGCAGCATGCTCGGCGTGAAAATCAAAGACTGCGGATCGGCAATCGCCGGATGACCGCCAAAATAGTAGGGGTTCCAGAGGGGAATCTCGCCGTGGTGCAAGGCATCGCCAAGGAAACGGAACATCGCGTAGAAATGGTTTTTCGAATCCCATGGCACGACCGTTCCAGTGACGAACCAAGAGGCCAGCGCGAGCCCAGAAAAAATGGCGAGGCTTAAAATCGCAGGGCGAAAGGCGCTCCTTGGCCAAGCTTGAGCCAGGTCCCCTTGCTCTTCGAACGCACTAAAGCCTTGCCGTGCAAGACTTGTGCTTGGCGCCTCGGGAAATACGGAATTGCCGGAAAGCGACATGAAGTAATCCAATGCGGGCTGTTCACGCGGGCTAGCTAGACAAGCTCGCAACGATGCAAAGCGTAAGATATGTCCCCGCCACAGGGAGGCGGAAGCTTAAAGATTTGTAAGATTCGAAATCCATTCCAATATGACCAGCAATTACACCATGGAAAAACGCGGCCGGGCGGCGTTCGATCGGATGGCAAATTGATGTTTTCATGGCAAATGGCGCCGCTTCCGGCCGGATTTCACCAACTATACCCTAGCGCCTGCAAAAAAGCCCGTGCTAGAATCATGTGCCCCGCCAAGGCCGGATGCACTTGGCTGTGAGCCAGCGCTATCGGGTGAATGTCCGTCAAGACCCAATTGAACGCGGCCTGACTTGCCATTGGGATGCATTAACTTTTGCCCGGTCACCCGGCGCACCTTACCGGTCCGTCATAGCTCACATTGTGCCGGTCCGTTTGATTAGATTAAAGTAGGGCCTCACGAGCACCAATCCCTTGAGTTGACGCGGCACCGCCCGGGACAATGCTGCATCATCGAAACAGGCGTGAACACGAGAATTTGTTCACCGCAAAGCGGACATCTCCAGGCCGTCCAAACGCATCATAGTGAATCAGGCGCCGATGCCACTCAGCCGCCATCGCCCTGCAAAATCCCATCGGCGAAAAGCGCACGCAAAACCGGCGGCAGATTTTCAGGAATGTCCTCCGCGATGAGGCCCGGCCCAAAATGCCGGGCGGCGGCACCATGCAACCAGACAGCGGCGGCGGCGGCCTCGAAGGGTGGCATGGATTGGGCCAGAAGGCCACCCGTAATCCCAGCCAAAACATCGCCCGAGCCTGCTGTGGCGAGCCATGGCGGCAAATCCTCGCCTATGGCCGCCAAGCCTGACGGATCCGCAACCACCGTATCGGGGCCCTTCAAAACCACCACCGCGCCGCTCAGCGCCGCCGCGGCGCGCGCGCGGTCGAGTTTTGACTTCGAATGCAGGCCATCGAGATGCGACCGCAAGACTTGGTCCAACAAACCGAGACCGAGCCATTGAGTTTGGTCATTTTGACCGGCATTTCCGAAGAGGCGCGCGAATTCGCCATCGTGCGGCGTGAGCACGACGCTCCCGCGCCGTGGCCTGATCATTTGCGCAAGACCGAAAGCATCGTCTTCAAAACTCGTGAGCGCATCGGCGTCGAGCACCGCGCGGGGCAGCGATCCAGATTCACCGCCAGCTTCGAGCGTGGTCCGCACAAATGCCCGGGTGTTTTCTCCGACACCCAGCCCTGGCCCCATGACGAGCGTGTTCATCCGGCGATCGGCGAGAAGGCTGGCGAGGCCTTCCGCATCGTCGCATACGCGGGTCATGATCGCGGTAAGCGCCGCGGCATGGACGCCAAGCGCTGCGCTAGGAGTTGCGACCGTCACCAGCCCCGCGCCTGCGCGAAGCGCGCCGCGCGCGGCAAGCCGCGCCGCACCCGTGTGCGCTAGCCCGCCGGAGAGGACCAGCGCATGACCGCGCGAATATTTGTGGCCGTCGATGCTCGGAACCGGGAAACCGTGCTTCCATAAGGCCGGACAATTGGCGAAAGTTTTGGGCGAGATCGTCGCCAGGACGTGATCAACAATTCCGATATCGGCGACGATAGTGGTCCCGCAATGGATGCGGCCCGGCAGCAGCAAATGCCCCGGCTTGCGGCGAAAGAATGTGACGGTGCGCGCGGCGTTGATCGCGGCTCCACGAATTTGCCCGCTTGAGCCGTCGATGCCGGAGGGAACATCCACGGAAAGGATCGGCTTTTGCGTCCTCTTCGTCCATTCGTTGAGACGCAAGACCAAAGTCTTGGCCGGCCCATCGAGGTCGCGCGCGAGGCCCGCGCCGAAGAGGGCGTCGATCACGAGATCGGCGGCATCGAGATCGAGTTCCTCGACGGCGAGAATCTTGCCGGTCCAGCTTTTGGCGGCAAGTGCGGCGTCGCCCTGCAGACGGTCGCGCGCGCCCAACAGTCCGAGCTCGATGGTAAATCCTTGCGCGGCGAGCACGCGCGCGGCAACAAAGCCATCGCCGCCATTATTGCCGGGCCCGCAGCAAACCGCGATTCGCCCATGGCGAGGAAGAAGCCGCGCGCCTCCGCTTGCTACCGCCGCGCCAGCCTGTTCCATCAGCACCGAACCGGGCGTGCCCCCGGCGATGGTAAGCCGGTCGGCTTCGGCCATTTCGGAGTTGGTCAGCAACGCTGGCGAAGGAGAGTCTGGCATGGGTAACATAATTTCTGTTGCGCGCCGAAGTCCAGCAAGAATACACGACGTCCAAGGCCTTACAACAGCTACGACGTTACGGACACGCGGAACTGGCCGAAATGGGATGTAGGGATACACCCGGGCAGCCCTCATCTAAGCGGGGCTCTGCCGGGCTGTGCTTGCTCCTTGAATTTCTTGCTGATCGCGTCAGTTATTCGTAGGCGTCAGAGGAGCGAACGTTGGGATTTGCTGAGGTGGCTCAATGGGAATTGGCGTTTCGCGCCAGACAGCTGCGCTGATCGCAATTGTTCTGATTCTGGCAGTTGGCCTAATGGTATTTTCGGCCCCCGCGCGGCCGAAAGTCGCTGCGGCAGGGCCGGAAGCGGGTATTGCGGCCGCTTGCAGTCCCGGCAGCCGCACTGGTCACCCAGATCTCGACGCCAATTTGCAAACCTCCGACCAGCTTACATTCGCCGTGCGCACGCCGAGTAACTATGATCCGACACGCGCCTATCCGCTGCTCGTCGTCTACCCGCCGGCAGGATACCACCGGCGCCAGTCCGAGAATTTCTACGACCTAACGACCGAGGCGACGCGGCGTGGTTTCATCGTCGCCTATAGCGACCACATAGGTCTGTCACCCACGGCAGTTTTGCGACAGGCGAAGGTGGCGGCGACCGTCGCGAGCTTTTTCTGTGTCGATGAAGCTTCGATCGCTTATCTCGGTCACTCCGATGGCGGCTTAATGGCTGAGGGTATCCCTGCTTACGTCCCCAATGCCGGCGCCGTGCCGCACAGCATAGTCGCGAGCGCCGCGGGCATCACGAGCGACGATCTTGCTGCGATGGCGTGTCCGCCAATTTCAGCTGTAATGATCGTCCACAGCCGCGCCGATGAACGCTTCCCGGACTTCGGCCGCGGCACTGCTGCCTATTGGGGGCGGTGCGCGGGCTGCGCGCCAGAAAATCTTAACGCGCTTTCCGACGGCTGCCGCGACTTCTCGGGATGCGCGAAAGGACGGCGCGTCACCTATTGCGAAACATCCCAGCCGCACAAGCG
The DNA here is from genome assembly GCA_036560885.1 of Methylocella sp. Classification (GTDB taxonomy): domain Bacteria; phylum Pseudomonadota; class Alphaproteobacteria; order Rhizobiales; family Beijerinckiaceae; genus Methylocapsa. The sequence goes on along the minus strand of DATBQJ010000174.1, from coordinate 17,354 downwards.
CTGGCCTTCGATGAATACCGCAATGCTCGATTTCATTCAGGGTGGCAATGCCAAGCCGCCATAGGGCTTGGGGGGGCTTTGCGCGCAAAGGAGCGGACCGAGTTTGCGGCGGTTGGCGCCGATGCGATTTTGCGATTGGACCCCTCCATCGCGTTGACATCGAAACGGGCGGCGATTAACCAATATGATCCATGTTTCCCTCTCGCTGGCGTGCCGGTCGTGGCGGCGTTTTACGGCGGCTTCCATATCATGAAACCCAGCACCGCGAAGTTCGGCATAGGTCAGGTGGTCAAACACCGCAAATTTCCCTTCCGGGGGATCATCTACGACGTGGACCCGGTCTTCGCGAATACCGAGGCGTGGTGGCAGGCCATCCCCGAAGAGGTCCGGCCGCGCAAGGATCAGCCTTACTATCATCTCTTCGCGGAAAACGCCGAAACCGAATATGTCGCCTATGTCTCGGAACAAAATCTTATAGCCGATCCGTCGGGCGATCCACTTCGTCATCCGCAAGCCGACGAGATGTTCGTGCGCGCACGGGACGGCGCCTACAAAATCAAGACGGCACGCCTAAACTGAAAAAGTCCCTACTTGCACCTGCGCGCCGACTTCAATCGCCATCCTCTTCGCCTCGCCCCGTCTCGCGAGGCTCCTCATCGTCGCCGCGAGGGCTATCCTCCTCGGTGATCCGCTCGACCGCGACGACCTCTTCCCCGGCGGCCGTATCGAAGACGATGACGCCTTGCGTCCCGCGCCCGGCAACCCTGATGCCATCGACCGGACAGCGGATCAATTGACCGCCGTTTGTCACCAGCACGATCTCGTCGCCATCCTCGACCGGCATCGAGGCAATGAGCGCGCCGTTTCGTTGGTTGACCGCCATCGCGACGATGCCTTTGCCGCCGCGTCCAGTAATGCGATATTCGTAGGAGGATGTCCTCTTGCCGTAGCCATTCGCGGAAACGGTCAAAATGATTTGCTCGGCGGCGGACATTTCCGCATAGCGGTCCGGTCCGAGGTTCGACGCGACAGGCGTTTCCTCGACTCCCCCTTCCTCGCCGGCCGCTTCGCCATTGGCCTCGGGAGAAAACTCGCCGGCAATCGCGCGGCGCATTTTGAGATAAGCGAGACGCTCGCCGCTGGTGGCCTCGATATGACGTAAAATGGCAAGCGAGATCACCCGCTCGCCTGGCCCAAGCGCGATGCCGCGCACGCCCATGGAATCGCGGCCCTTGAAAACCCGCACCTCGGTCACGGGAAAGCGGATGCACTGGCCAGAGGCGGTCGTCAAAAGAACATCGTCCGCCTCGCTGCAAATCTGGACATCGACTATGCCCTCTCCTTCGTCGAGCCGCATCGCGATTTTGCCGGCGCGGTTGACTTGGGCGAAATCGGACAGTTTGTTACGCCGCACGCTGCCGCTAGTGGTCGCGAACATGACATCGAGGGTGTCCCACGCCGCCTCGTCCTCCGGCAATGGCATGATCGTGGTGATCCGCTCGTTTTCGTCGAGCGGCAGTATATTGATCAGCGCTTTGCCGCGGGCCTGCGGGGCCGAAAGCGGCAGGCGCCAGACTTTTTCCTTATAGACGTGACCATGCGAGGAAAAAAACAGCACCGGCGCATGGGTCGAGGCGACAAACAGCCGTGCAACGAAATCCTCGTCGCGCGTCTGCATTCCAGAACGGCCCTTGCCGCCGCGCCGTTGCGCGCGATAGGTGGCAAGCGGAACCCGCTTGACGTAGCCAAGATGCGACACGGTCACAACCATGTCCTCGCGCTGAATGAGATCCTCGTCCTCGACCCCCGCCGCATCATCGAGAATGAGGGTCCGGCGCGGGGTGGCATGGGCGGTTTTCACCGCGAGCATTTCATCCTTGATGATCGAAAATAGACGCCCGCGCGACCGCAAAATATCGAGATAATCGGCGATCTCGACGCTGAGCTTGTTCAGAGCTTCGGCGATTTCCTCGCGGCCGAGCGCGGTCAAGCGTTGCAGCCTGAGTTCGAGAATGGCCTTCGCCTGCGCTTCCGAGAGCTGGCAGTCGCCGTCCCCGGAGAGCACATGGCGCGGGTCGGCGATGAGAGTGATCAGCGGCGCCATGTCGCGCGCAGGCCAGGCACGGCCCATCAAGGCCGCGCGGGCGGCGGCCGGGTCAGGCGAGGTGCGGATCAAACGGATGAATTCGTCGATGTTTGCGAGCGCGATAGCGAGGCCAACCTGCACATGCGCGGCGTCACGCGCCTTGGCGAGGAGATGCTTGGTGCGCCTTGTGACGACCTCCTCGCGAAATTCGATGAAGGCGGTCAGAAAATCCTTGAGCGTCAGGACTTCCGGGCGGCCTCCATTCAAGGCGATCATGTTGCAGGGAAAACTCGATTGCAACGCGGTGAAACGCCAGAGCTGATTCAAGACAACATCGGCAAGCGCGTCGCGTTTGATTTCGATCACGATCCGCATGCCGTCGCGGTCGGATTCATCGCGCAGATCCGCGATGCCCTCGACGCGTTTCTCGCGAACGAGCTCCGCGATCTTTTCGATCAGGGAAGCTTTGTTGACCTGATAGGGAATCTCGGTGACGATGAGGGCTTCGCGCTCTTTGCGGATTTCCTCGACTTCGACCTTCGCCCGCGTCAGCACCGTGCCGCGCCCGGACATATACGCGGCGCGGATACCGCCCCGACCCAAAATATGGCCGCCGGTCGGGAAGTCCGGGCCGGGGACGATCGCGATCAATTCCTCGATGGTCATTTCCGGCCGGTCGATCAAGGCGATTGCCGCATCGATCACCTCGCCGAGATTATGCGGCGGGATATTGGTCGCCATGCCGACCGCGATGCCGCCCGCGCCATTGACGAGGAGATTGGGGTATTTCGCCGGAAGCACGGTCGGCTCCCGCTCGCGTCCGTCGTAGTTCGGCTGAAAATCGACGGTCGCATTGTCGAGATCGTCGAGAAGCGGCATGGCGGCTTGCGCAAGCCGCACTTCGGTGTAGCGTTCGGCCGCGGGCGGATCACCATCGACAGAGCCGAAATTTCCTTGTCCATCGATCAAGGGCAGGCGCATCGAGAAGGGCTGCACCATCCGCACCAGCGCGTCGTAGATCGCGAGATTGCCGTGCGGGTGATATTTGCCCATCGTATCGCCGGTGACGCGCGCGGATTTGTTGTACGGGCGATCCGGCATATAGTTGTTTTCGTGCATCGAATAGAGAATACGCCGGTGCACCGGCTTCAGACCGTCGCGCACGTCGGGCAGCGCCCGGCTCACGATGACGCTCATCGCGTAGTCGAGGTAGCTGCGCCGCATTTCGTCGGCAATCGAAACCGGCCGGACTCCGGAGCCGGGTGGGGGTGAAGTGTTGTCGTCCGTCGCGGCCAAGGATTGCTAACCTTTGAGGGAGGAATCGTGAGAGTCTAGCCTGGCGGGCCGCGAAATGGCAACTCCGGACTTGAAGATTGCCCCATCTGCTTAAGTATTTGGAAATCGGCCGGATCGACGATGCCGAAGCTGCCGGTGACGGTAGTGCCTCAATGCCGCCAGTTCCATCGCCTCCGCCCTTTTCTCAGCGCTTGTTACTGGCCGGTCCGCCGGCGAAAGTATCATCGACTACGATAGTGTCGCCAAGCTTTTCGATGTAATCCATCAGGGCGACCCAAACGATATGACACTTGGACTAAGCTGTTTCTCCTCTCCTCATACCGGCATATTGGCATACCAAAGCAGCACCTCAAGAACCACGCTAAAAAGCCCACTTCGGCGCATTGGCGAAGCCTCCCCTTGGAAGCAGTTTTCGCAAGGACTAAATGAGGGGTGGGTATATAGTAGGGATCAGATCTTGGCGCGGGAGACGCAGATGGCCGACGAACACACAGCTAGCAACGCCGGAGCTGGACCCCAATCCAGGGCTGGCGACATCGGGACGGCGCCCAAGGAGCCAAAAAACGCGATCATCGACGCGCTCATGGAACTCGCCGGAGAACGCAGCTGGGACGACATCACGATTTCGGATGTTGCGGCACGCGCGAATATTTCGCTTTCGACCTTTCGCGACTTTTTTCCTTCGAAGGGCGCGGTGCTCGCGGGTTTTTCGCGCCGGATCGATCACATTGTGCTCGACGCGGAGGGCGATGGCTTGGCCGGAGAACCGGTTAAGGAGCGTTTGTTCGACGTTCTGATGCGCCGCCTCGATGCATTGGCGCCTTACAAGCTCGGCCTCGAAGCTATTTCCGACTGGACGCTGCGCGATCCGCTGGCGGCTGTCGCTATCAATCGCGTGGTCGTCAATTCGATGCGTTTCATGCTGGAGGCAGCTGGGGTCGACTCCGAGGGTCCGGCCGGCGCCTTCAAACTGCAAGGCCTCGCGCTGGCTTGGATGCGGGTTTTGCGTGTCTGGTTTCGCGACGACGATCCGGGGCTTGCCTCGACCATGGCGGCGCTCGACCGCGAATTGACCAGGGGCAGCAGCTTTGTCGCACGGGCGGAAGACGTGAACCGGCTTGTCTCACCTTTGTTTTCGCTGGCGCGTTCCTTGTTCGAGCGCAGACCTAGCCACGCAGCTTCCCATCGCGGCGGCCACGGCGAGAGCAAGGACGAGCCGGCTGCCCCTTGAAGCACAAGCGCTTTTACTTGAACAAAGTTTGGGCAATGAGACGTCTCACTCTTTTGCTCGCCCTATTGGTACTTTGTTCGGGAGCCGGAGGCGCTGAGGCGCCCCAAAACCCGAACGAATACCCTACGGACCATCCAATGCGCATTATGGTTGTGCGCAGTTCAGAGCCCGGATGCGAACCGAAATGCGCCGAATGGATTTCAGCCGAGGGGGACATCGTATTGGCCAGCGCGGAGCTGCTCCGCAAAGTTGTCAATTCGCTTGGCGGCCGGAAAATGCCGATCCTCATTCATTCGGGTGGCGGGCTACGATATCAAGCAATGCTCATGGGGACTCTCATAAGAGAGCGCGGACTTGATGTTGCGGTCGCCAGAACCGTCTTCGATCCCTGTGCAAATGGGCCGGGCGGCTGCAAGCAAGAAACCTGGAGCGGGCCACTTGGCGAGCCGCAGTCGCAATTGGCGTCGTGCTATTCCGCTTGCACGTTGGTCCTCGCTGGCGGCGTTCGCCGTTTCGTCGGGCCGGAAGCGCGGGTCGGGATCCACAACGTCAGGCTTAACCCGCCGATAGTCGAACGATGGCGAAAAACCTACCGGGGGACGCTGCCCGTAGACACGGTCATACAACGTTCATTTGTCCCCGCCATCGCGGTTTACGACCGGATATACTTTATAAAGTTGGGGATTTCCGAGGAAATAGTAGACTTGATGATTTCAACGCCGGCGAGCGATATGCGAACGCTCAGCGAGGCCGAACTGCTGCAACTGGGTTTGGCGACCGAGCTTAAGGACGCACGCGCGGTGGTCTATCCCTGAGCCGCCGGCAGCTTTTAGCGCGGCCTGGGGACGCGGCTCATGAGGACACCTCCGCCCCTGATCTTTGACCGCCGCCTTGCAAGGCGCAGGCTTGCGCGCGCGGCTGCTGCCGGAGTCGAGGATTTTCTCCTTGTCCACGTCAGCGACGAAATCTACGAGCGGCTTTCTTCGGTCAAGCGGACTTTTTCCGCGATCTTCGATGCCGGCACGCCTTCGCCCCAGCTTGCCACGCAGCTCGCGGACCGGCTCCGGCCACGCCTTTTGGTTCGAATGGCGCCGTTGGCGGAAACGGCCGGCGACGCTGCTCTCTTGCGCTTTGCGGGCGACGAAGAAAGCCTACCGCTCGCGCCTGAATGCTTCGATTTGGCTGTCTCGGCGCTCTGCTTGCAAAATCTCAACGATCTTCCCGGAGCGCTCGTTCAGCTTCGCCGCGTTTTAAAGCCGGATGGGCTTTTCCTCGGTTGCCTTTTTGGCGGCCAAAGTCTGCACGAGTTGCGTACCGCCTTGGCCGTCGCCGAGACGGAGATTTGCGGCGGGATCAGCCCGCGCGTCGCCCCTTTCGCAGATGTGCGCGACATGGGTGGGCTTCTCCAACGAGCCGGGTTCGCTTTGCCGGTTGCCGACAGTGAATCCCTCACCGTGCGGTACGCCGACATCTTTGGCCTCATGGCTGACCTGCGCGCGATGGGCGCGACCAATGCGCTTGTGGCGCGGCTGCGCAAACCCTCGACCAGGGGCCTTTTTTTGCGCGCCGGTCACATTTATGCGGAACGTTTCGCCGATCCAGACGGACGCGTGCGCGCGACTTTCGAGATGATTTTCGTCTCCGGCTGGGCGCCGCACGAGAGTCAGCAAAAGCCTTTGCCGCCAGGCTCGGCCAAGATGCGGCTTGCGGACGCGCTCGGGATCAAACCGGCCTCCCAAAGCTGAGCTTGCGATTATTGGGCGAGTTCCCAGGTGACCTGGACTTCAATTCGCAGAACTTCGCCGCCGGGCTCGACGGGAACAGCCGCGGCGGCTTCGCGCTGGGCGTTGGGCTGCATTTTCATGAAATTCCTAGGGGGAGGCTGGGAATCCGCTTGCGTGGCGATTTCCAGGACCCGGCCGAGCTTAAGGCCAAGCCCGTTAACGTAGCTATTGGCCTTGCGCAAGGCGTCGCGAACGGCGTCGCCGCGCAAGGCATCGTATTTCGCTTCTTTTTGGATATAATCAAAATCGATGCCGTCGAACCTGTTGACGCCCTTGTCCATCAATTGCCCCGCCACGATACCAGCCTTGGCAATCTCTCTGATCCGCACGCTCAACGAGTTGCTGGCAATATAGCCTCGCAACGCCCGTTTGCCGACATTGCCATAGGCACCTTGGGTCGTGTCGTAAACGGGCGCGAGCGTGACCGAAAGTGTCTTGATGTCCCTTGCCTCGATGCCTTGCGCCTTGATCTCGCCGACGATGGCCTGCGCGGCAAGGGCGTTGTCGCGCGCGGCGTCGGTGGCCTTCGGCCGTTCGGTTTCGATGCCAAGCGAAATCGTCGCGATGTCGGGCACGACTTCCATGCTCGCCACGCCACTCGTCGTGATGGTCGGCACCGAATCTTTTAAGGTCAGGACTTGTTGGGCATGCGCGACAGTCAGCGACGCCCAAATGCCGGCCGAAAGCGCGGCCATGAAAGCGCGTCGGGCAATGAGAAGACGAAAAAGAAAAGGTGACATGAGGAATCTTTCTGCGGGAGGAAGGATATTTGATAATTAGCGGAGAAAGCGCGGAGAAATCCAGGCCGCCATGTAAGTGGCGCGCCCCTATCATGTCCACGCTCGCCGCACCTGCTGCGCAGTTTGACGATCGGGCCCTTTGCGGGCGACAAGACCCCATTTGAGGTCAAACGCGGACTTGAGAAAATCATTCCCGGTTGAGTTGAATCCCGGCATATCACACCACAATCGTCAGCCGCTCCGCGGCGCGCGTGATGCCGGTATAGAGCCAGCGGTTGCGGTGTTCGCGAAACGCGAAGCTTTCGTCGAATAGAACCACGTGGTTCCATTGCGACCCCTGCGCCTTATGCACGGTGAGCGCATAGCCGTAATCGAACTCATCCGACGCCTGCCGGACGCTTGGGCTAAGACTATCTTCGAGCCCTTGAAAGAATTCCGGCAGCACGCCGATGCGCAACGGCTTGCGGACCGGATCGTCCTCCGGCACGATGTTCAGCGCGAGCTTCTTTTTGCGCGTTGGCGCGATGGTCTTGACGAGCCAGATCCCACCGTTCAAAAGACCCTTGGTCCTGTTGTTTTTGAGACAGACCAATTTGTCGCCCACTTGCGGAAAAACATCGGCGTGCCCGAATAACTCGCGCATCCTTTTGTTGTACGCGTGGCGGGTGCGGTTGAGGCCAACAAGCAACTGATCGGCTGCAGTCACCGTGCCGGAGTCGATGTCGCGCCGCTCGACGACGAGGCTCTCGCCATAAGGCCCAAGGGAAAGCTTTCTGCCTTCGCGCACCAGCATGGACATTTTGATGATCGGATTGTCCGCCGCTTGGCGATGCACCTCGGTCAGTATCACATCGGGCGGGCCTTCGGTAAAGAATCCCCCACCCTTGACGGGAGGCAACTGCGCCGGATCGCCGAGGACAAGCACCGGCTTGCCGAACGACAATAGATCGCGGCCGAGTTCTTGATCGACCATCGAACATTCGTCGATGATGACAAGACTCGATTTCGTAACCACGCTGTCTTCATTGAGAACGAACGAAGGCTCGGGTGTGTCGGTTGCCTTAAGGCGGTAGATCAGACTGTGGATCGTGCGCGCTTCCTTGCAGCCCTTGGAACGCAAAACGAGCGCGGCCTTGCCGGTAAAAGCCGCAAAGGCAACGCCGCCGTCGCTATCTTCGGCGATTTTCCTGGCGAGCGTGGTCTTGCCAGTACCCGCATAACCGAAGAGGCGGAACACCTGCGGCTCGCCGCGTTTCAACCATGAGGCGACGGCATTTAGCGCGGCCTTCTGCTGCGGCGGCCAAATCATCCTTATGCCGTTACGGTGTTCATAAGATTTTGGTCAAATCCCGGGTGCACCATCAGCTTAAAGCGCCGCCAATGCGGCGCCGCATAACGAGGCGTGATCGTGTAGGATCGCCACGTGATACAAAAAGCCGTGCGCATCGGTTGCGCCAGAGCCGCACGCTATACACACTAAGAAAAGATCTTTAAATGCGCGGACCGCTTCAATACGGCTGCCGGTTTTTGCTGCACTCCAGCGGTCCGCCGCAGGAAGCCGGTAAACTGAGTTCGTGCGATCGCGGCCCCATGGCCACGGGAAGGCGGCGTAGTGGCCCCCGGTTCGCGCCCCGGCGACAGCTTCTCGTCCTTATCACAAGGCGGGAACAAACCTAAATTCGGCGGGTTCGATAGGCGAGACACTAATGGTGTGGCGCGCTGGGCGCGCCACACCATATATTGGCAGGTCTGAGATTAGCCGAAGAGGCCCAACCCGCCGACGAACGCCAGCGTGATGCAGACAACCAAGAACCCAATGCCACAGGCGATATATCCGGCTCGACCATACAAGCTGCCGGTAAAATAGGTCGCGGCGCCAAACAGAATGATCATGGCGACGAGAATCACCATCGTAGCGCCGCCGCCCTCAATTCGATCTATAGTGCCGGTTCCAATAGGTTGCACAATAGCCATCGTCCATCTCCCTTTTTATCTCGATTCACTGCCAGGCCGGCCCCCCAGGGCTCAAAGCTCTTGGCGTGCCCCGTCATTTGTCGAGGCTCCCGCTAGCTTACCATCTATGAAAGATTCCGGAAAGGGGTTTCCGCTTCCCGTGAAAAAATGATGAGATCGAGCATTTTGGGCCGTGGGGCGGCACTCCTCTGCTTAGCAAACAGAATAACGTAACGCATATACTGCGAAAGTTCGCCCTATTGCGGCTTGGCGTCTTAGCCGAGTTGCGCCGGACGATTTGTCCACGGAATGAGGTTCGCTCCTCGTTTTTTCGCTTCATGGTTCTCGAGCATTGGCGGCTCGGCCGGCGGTGGGACAATGGAAACTCAAATGCTGCGAAGACCCTTAGCCGCGGCCGCCATGCCGCCTTCCAAATTGACCGAGGGCGCCCCAGCGGTATTTGTTTGCCGGGGTGCCCTACGGCAAATTTCTGAACTGCGGCCACCCTCGGCAGGCAGCCGTTCTGGTGTGACGCGCTTGAGCGTATTATGTTAGGTCAAAAACCAAAATATCGCCTTGACGAACCCATCACGGTAGAGGCTGACGAGAAGATCAATTAGGACATTTGGCGATGGCTGCGCACCCTCGTGCGATTCGTCAGGCGAGGAAGCTTCTCACCTATATCGTTGAGGAAAATGGAACCCCTTGCGAAGCGGAATTCGCATCGGGCGAGACTGTTCGATGCGGCGAGGGAGAACCAAGAATTTTCGTTAAATTTCACAGTGATAGAGTACTACTTGGCGATTTGAGTGAGTTGTCTTTTGGCAAAGCCTATCTAGACGGCGAATGGGATGTTGAGGGGGATACCTTAAACGCTCTGGATCTTCGACATCATTTGCAGGGAAAGGGTGATATCTATACAAAGCTGAAGTTTGGTTATGAGCTATTCCTTAAGCCTGCAACCCGGGTAAATAAAAGCGCCATTGCTGCACACTACAGTTTTAGCGATGACTTTTATTTGACATTTATAGATAGAAAGTATCGGTTCTATTCACATGGTATATTTCATTCCGACGATGAAACACTGGAGACAGCGTCAGAGCACAAGCTGGAGAGTATGTACAACGCTTTGCAGTTAAAGCCTGGAATGCGCCTGTTGGATATTGGCGCAGGATGGGGCGGAGTGCATCAATATTGCGGGCCTCGTGGCATCCATGTTACGGCTCTCACATTGGCTGAAGATTCTTATAACTACACAGATAACTTGATTAAGCACATGGATCTCAAGAATTGTTTCATTATTCTCGATGATTTTCTTAATCATCACCCGAAAGAACCCTACGACGCCGTGGTTATCTATGGGGTCATCGAGCATATTCCCTATTATCGAAAATTCTGTGAACGGATATGGGCTTGTCTCAAGCCTGGAGGACGCCTCTATCTAGACGCAGCTGCGGCTCTTCAAAAATATGACGTGAACGACTTCGCCCGCAACTACATTTGGCGGGGCACTCACACGTTTCTCTGCTTGCAGGATATCGTCCAGGAGCTTTTGTACCATGGCATGGAAATTGTGGAGATAAAGCGAGAAACCCACGATTATGAACTGACAATGAAAAATTGGGCAACGCGCTTAGATAATAACAAGGAGAAAATTGTCGACCGGTGGGGGAACGAAATCTACCGCGCTTTTCGAATGTACCTTTGGGTTGGCTGTAATTGCCTTCGCGCCAATAGCCTGCAAGCTTATCACCTCGTGGCGCAGAAGCATTTCTTACCTGGACCCCGGCCAAAGCTCGCGCGACGAACGTATCAATTCATGCGCAGTCTTGTTTAGGCGGTGCTTCGGCACTCGCAGTGCGGCAAACGCGTCAAAGCCGGCAGAGTTTTGTCGTTTCCTTGATCGGCATCGTGGACCTTGTGCTCGGCGTGATCCCGCTCGCCGCCGGCCGGCGGTTCGGCCCATTTCTAAGACACCGGCGCGAGTCCCAATATAAACTTGGCCGCCAACTTTGCCACGATTGTTGCTATCATGCGCAACGCTTGGCCGCATCAATCATTGGCCGATCGAGGATTCGCATTGAAAACCTGTTTCGCTCTTCTCGTCGCGGCTCTGGTGCTTGCAACAGCCCCCGCGACTGCCCTCGATAAGGTGACATTCGCGACGAACTGGCTTGCGGAAGCCGAGCATGGCGGCTTCTATCAGGCCAAGGCCGACGGAACTTATGAAAAATACGGGCTCGACGTGACGATCCTGCAAGGCGGCCCCAACGCCAACAACAGGCTCCTGCTGGCGGCAGGAACAATCGAATTCGATCTCGGCGCCAATCTCATTCAGGCTTTCGACGCGGCGGCGCAAAACATTCCCATCGTCGCGGTTGCCGCGCTGTTTCAAAAGGACCCTTTCATATTGATGTCGCACCCAGGCATTGGCCTCGACCGGATCGAGGATCTGCCGAAGGCGACCGCTTTCATCGGCAAGGACGGTTTTGTCTCGGTCTACCAATGGCTGAAGAAGGCCTATGGTTTCCGGGACGAAAACGTCAAACCCTATACATTCAACTCGGCGCCCTTCATCGCCGATAAACATTCGATCGAACAGGGCTATGTGACATCGGAACCCTTCGAGGTCGAGCGGCAAGGCAAGTTCAAGCCGAATGTGTTCCTCGCCGCCGATTACGGCTACGATTCCTATTCGACCACGATTGAAACAACGCGCGGCCTCATCGCCAAGAATCCGGACCTCGTCCAGCGTTTCGTCGATGCCTCGATCATTGGCTGGTATAATTATATTTATGGCGACAACCGTGCTGCCAATGCGCTGATCAAACGCGACAATCCCGACATCGGCGACGATCAGCTTGCCTATTCGGTTGCCAAGATGAGGGAATACGGCATTGTCGATTCGGGCGATTCCTTGACGCTCGGGATCGGCGCCATGCGGGATGCAAGGGTCAAGAGCTTTTTTGCCAAGATGGTGGAAGCGGGGCTTTTCAAGCCGGACCTCGATTATAAACGCGCCTATACTTTGCAATTCGTTGGCCAAGGCATTGGGATCGAGTTGCGGCCGCGCCAATGAAGCGGCGAGGTTTTGCCAAACACCTTAATCATTCCGCCGATGACAAAGCCCCTCGTTTCCTTCCAAAATGCCGGCAAAGTCTACAACAATGGGACGGTTGCGCTCGCTGGCCTCGACCTCGAGGTGCGGGAACGCGAGTTTTTAACCATTCTTGGCCCTTCCGGCTGCGGCAAATCGACGATTCTGCGGCTCATCGCGGGTCTCGATCACGTCTCTTCCGGATCTCTTGCGCGAAATTTCGAGCCGGGCCACGCGAGCATCGGCTTTGTGTTCCAGGACCCAACCTTGATGCCGTGGACGAGCGTCTTCGCCAATGTATATTTGCCGCTGCGGCTGCGGGGGGTCGCGCGGACGAAAGCCGCGCCCGTTGTCGACGAGGTGTTGGGGCTTGTTGGTCTTGGCTCGTTCACAACGGCCTTTCCGCGCGAGCTCTCGGGGGGCATGCGCATGCGTGTCTCAATCGCTCGTGCGCTCGTCTTGCGTCCGCCGCTGTTGTTGATGGACGAGCCTTTCGCCGCGCTCGACGAAATCACACGGTTCAAGCTCAACGACGATCTGTTGCGCTTGCAAGGCGAGCTCGAGACGACCATCGTCTTCGTAACGCATTCGGTTTTCGAGAGCGTCTATCTCTCGAGCCGGATCGCGGTGATGGCCGCGCGGGGCCGCGCCGTCTCTGAGATTGCCATCGACGCCCCGTCGCCGCGCGCAAGCGACTTCCGGACGAGTTCCGTCTATGCACATTATTGCTCGGAAGTCTCGCTTGCTCTGCAAGGCGCGACGGATAAGGATTTAACATGAAATCCATCGCCGTGACGCCGCCACGATGGGTCGTGCGCTACGGTCCCCCAGTGTTGGTCTTCGCGGCTGTTCTTGCGGGCTGGGAGGCCTATGTTCGGCTGCGGAATGTGCCAGCCTATATTTTACCTTCGCCTTCGCTCGTGCTGGAGACGCTTTTCGCCGACCGGGCGACGCTGATCCCGGCCTTGCTCGTGACCCTGAAAACCACCTTTGCCGCGCTCGCGGCGGCCGTCATCGGCGGGGTTGGTCTCGCCATATTGTTTACGCAATGGAAATGGGTTGAGCGCTCGTTTTTGCCATTTGCAGTCGTGCTGCAGGTGACGCCGGTCGTCGCCATCGCACCCTTGCTCTTGATCTATCTCGAAGCGCCGTCGGCGGTGCTCGTCTGCGCTTTTCTCGTCGCTTTTTTTCCTATTTTGTCGAATACCGCCCTCGGGCTCGCCTCGGCGGACCGCAATCTCGCTGATCTCTTCAAGCTCTATCGCGCAACGCGCTGGCAAATGTTGCTTTATTTGCGGCTGCCCTCCGCCTTGCCGTACTTTCTCGGGGGCTTGCGGATCGGCGGCGGCCTAGCGCTAATCGGCGCGATCGTCGCCGAACTCGCGGCGGGCAACGCGGGCAAAGGGGCTGGACTTGCCTTCCGCATCTCGGAAGCGGGCTACCGCTTGAACATCCCGCGTATGTTCGCGGCGCTCGCCTTGATCTCGGCGACCGGTATCGCGATCTTCGCGGTGCTTTCCGCGTTTTCGTCTTATCTGCTCGGCCGCTGGCACGAATGCGCTTCCCGTCCCGGGCAGTGATGTTTTCGGTGACCTGCGCCCATTCTCTCGGCCCGATTGAGGCTGTGACGTCAGGTTTGGCGATCGGAGCGTTCCAAACGTCGGAGCATGCATTGCGGATTGCCTCGTAGGTGTCAAAACCGCGGTGGTTGAGAAAGTTGCCGCGCAGTTTCTATCAGGTGTCCTGAGCCCGTCGAAAGGTGCCCTGCGAATCTCTGACTCGCGGCATTGACTCTTATCCAGAACAGTTTGGGAATCCCCCAAGAGTCAGGTTCTCGGGCGGTTAGTCCAAGAATCGCTTTGGACCTCGTGCCCCGTCAGCCTCAGCCACTCGTCCTCGCTTGCCGTTTCAATGCCAAGTTCGGCCGCCTTTGCCAGTTTTGAACCAGCGCCCGCTCCAGCCACCACGAGATCGGTTTTTTTGGAGACCGAAGCCGCGACCTTTGCGCCGAGCCGTTCGGCCATCGCCTTGGCCTCGTCGCGGGTCATGCGTTCGAGCGCGCCGGTAAAGACAATCGTCTTGCCCGCAACCGGACCTGCCGAGGCGATGGCTTCCATCGGAACCACCTTCACTTTTTTCAGCAAAGCGTCGAGAACTTCTTCGTTGTGCTTCTCGGCGAAGAAATCGGCGACCGCCTCCGCCACCACCTCGCCGATTCCTTCGATATTGTTGATCTCCGCGCGGGCTTCTGAGCCTTCGGACGCCGCCTGTGCGACGGCGCGAAGCGACTCGAAGGATTCAAAGTGACGGGCAAGCCGCCGTGCATTGGTTTCGCCGACATGCCTTATGCCCAGCGCGTAGATAAAGCGATTGAGCGGGATCGTGCGGCGCGCGTCGATCGCGTCGAAAAGATTTTTTACCGAAAGCTCGCCAAAACCTTCCCGCTCTTTCAGACGGATAAGCCCGCGCCGCTCACGCTCGGGAAGCGTGAAGATATCGGCGGCTGTCTTGATGAGGCCGTCGCGGAAAAACTGCTCGATCCGCTCATCGCCTAAGCCCTCGATGTCGAACGCATTGCGCGCGACGAAATGTTTCAATCGCTCAACCGCCTGTGCCGGGCAGACAAGGCTGCCGGTGCAGCGGCGCACGGCCTCCGGCTCGAGCGTTTTGGGGTCGATTTCGCGCACTGCCGCCGAGCCGCAAACGGGGCAAGTCTCAGGAAATTTATAGGGCTTTGCGCCTTTCGGACGTTTATCGAGTATCGGCCCGAGAATCTGCGGAATGACGTCGCCCGCGCGCTGTATTCTCACCGTGTCGCCGATACGAATGTCCTTACGCGCAATCTCGTCTTCGTTGTGCAATGTTGCGTTCGAAACGACGACGCCGCCGACGGTCACAGGTTGAAGCTTGGCGAGCGGGGTCAAGGCGCCCGTGCGGCCAACATTGATCTCGATGGCGCGGAGAATTGTTGTGGCTTTTTCGGCCGGGAATTTGTGCGCGACCGCCCAGCGCGGCGCGCGCGACACGAAACCGAGCCGGTTTTGCAGTGCTAGGCTATCGACCTTGTAGACCACGCCGTCGATGTCATAGCCGAGCGCGGCGCGCCGCTCTTCGATCTCCTTGTACTGAGCGACGAGCTCTGCCGCCGAATGGCAGACCACCATTGTTGGATTGACTGGAAGCCCGAAGTTTTTGAAGGCCTCGATCATGCCCATTTGCGTGTTCGCCGGCAAGTCGCTGACCTCACCCCAGGCGTAGGCAAAAAAATGCAGGGGCCGCGAGGCGGTGATCGAAGGATCGAGCTGGCGCAGCGAACCCGCGGCGGAATTGCGCGGATTGGCAAAGACGGTCTTGTTCGCCTCTTTCTGGCGCGCGTTCAGCGCGGCAAAATCGGCATGGGTCATATAGACTTCGCCGCGTACTTCGAGAATTTTCGGCGGCCCGCCTCTAAGAGTTTTTGGTATCTCGCTGATTGTGCGCACATTGGCGGTGACGTCTTCGCCCTCAAATCCGTCGCCGCGAGTGGCGGCCTCGACTAGCGCGCCTTCTTCGTAGCGCAGCGAGCATGAAAGCCCGTCGATCTTTGGTTCCGCCGTAATGGCGAGCGGCGCGTCATCGCCAAACCCGAGGAACCGGCGCACGCGGGCAACAAAATCCGCCACCTCCTCGTCGCGGAACACATTGCCGAGCGAAAGCATCGGCACGCGATGGCGCAGTTTCACGAATTTTTCCGAAGGCGCGGCGCCCACCTTTTTGGTGAGCGAATCCGGCGTTGACAGTTCCGGGAAGGCAGCCTCGATCGCCTCAAAGCGCCGCCGCAGCGCGTCGTAATCGGCATCCGAGACCGTTGGAGAATCCTCGGTGTAATAGCGCCGGTCATGCGCGGCGATTTCTTCCCCTAGGCGAACATGTTCGCGGCGCGCTTGTGCTTTGCCGAGGCTCTCGATAGGCGCTGGCTTCTTCATTCCGCCAACACTACCATGAGGCTCGTCAGGCGAGAAGTTCGCGCGGGCGACCACGTTCGTCTCGCGAAATCCCGGCACGCACTGTTTCCGCGCCCGCATCATCACGTCGCCCACCCGAAACTCCCTTCATCGAGCGAAACTGGGCGGACGGAGCAGAGCGAAAAGCGGGAAACAGCCCGAACTGGGCCTCGTAAGCGAACCGGATTTGCGAAGCCCTCGTTTGAACCAGGGCTACCGTGCAGCTTGCCTTCCTTGAAGGCGCTGACGATATGGTGGTAAGAAGCGGAGTCGCGGAGCTCGGAAAGCCGTCCAATCGGAGTTTCTGATGCTCCCCCAATGAAGGATTAGCGGGAGGAACTGACTATGGCACGGCCATCCCTGCCGGGAAAGCGCACGAAGATATCGGTTCTCGATTGGGTGATTGTGATTGGCGGCGTCCTTGGCATCATGGCCTTCAACCGGGCAAGCATCGCCAGACTTCAACACTCGCTCCCCAATGCAAACAATCAGATCGTGGGGGAATGGACGTCCACGCGCGGACCGGAGCACCTTGTTTTTCGCGCCGACAAGACTGTCAGCATGACTATTCCCGCCAAGCCGGCGGAAGACAATGCGGCGCCGGCTAATCCGGAAACAAATGGTCCGGCGCCGGTAACGGGCAATTACCAGATCACGCAAGGGGGGAAGGTGGGTATCCAACTGATGAATGGAAATAAATACACGACGACAATCAGTCCAGGAAGCCTTAACCGCTTTGATCTTATCGATTCGGCGACCGACGGGGTGACGACGTTCGAGCGGGTAGCTGCAGCTCCAGCCAGTACGGGGGGTCCGCCACCCAAGCCTTCGCAATGATCTTATTGTTTACCACGAACTCCATCACCATGATCGACAAGCCGAGGCCACTCGTGTAGAACCGCGTTCCGCAGTTCAGACCAGCGTAGCACAAGGCTCGCCGGAAGATCGGACGAAACGGCGAGGTTTTAATCTCAATGAATATCATCGCGCAAATTGAGGCCGCGCAGGCCGCTAAGCTCTCGGCTGGTAAGACAATCCCGGCATTTCACCCAGGGGACACTGTCGTCGTGAACGTCAAGGTAACGGAAGGCGAGCGCACCCGCGTGCAGGCCTATGAAGGGGTTTGCATCGCCCGTGATGGCGGCGGGATCAACGAGAGCTTCACGGTACGCAAAATCTCCTAT
>DATBQJ010000173.1:0-10007 GCA_036560885.1 Methylocella sp. | reverse complement strand
CGCCCCCGCGCGTTCCTCGATGACAACAACCGCGCCCCTGCCGAGCCAGCCTCCCTCGCGCAACGCTTTGAGCGTTGGCGGGACGAAATCCTTGCCATAGGGCGGATCGAGAAACGCTAGACTGAAACTCTCTCCCTCGGGCGCGGGGCCGAGCTTGCGCGCGTCGCGCCGCAGGATGCGGGCCGCGCCGCCGAGATCGAGCGTCCCGAGGTTGGTGCGGATGATAGCGCAGGCGTTCGCGCTCTGATCCACAAACAGGGCAGAATGCGCGCCGCGCGACAGTGCCTCGAGCGCCATGGCGCCGGTGCCGGCGAATAGGTCGATTACACGTTCGCCGGCGACGGGATTGCCATAGGAATGCGCGAGAACATTAAAAATTGTTTCGCGCAGGCGGTCCGAGGTCGGCCGGATCATGTCCGAACCTGGGGTTTTCAACGCCCGGCCTTTCAACCTGCCGCCGACGATGCGCATGGTGCATCACGATTTGCCGCGAGGGCGCCCTTTTGAGGGGCCGCCACGGCGAGGTGGTTTTGTGCCGTCGGGCGGTCCGCTGCCCCTGGGCTTTTCAAAGCGTATTGGCGAGCGAGCACCATGGTGCTTTTGCCCTTGGCTCTGGTCCCGTGGCTGACGGCTTTCTGGGCTTCTGTCCGTACGCCGTCCGCCTTCTTCCGCGAATTTCCGGAATGGTTGGGCCAGACGTGGCGCCCACCCAGCATTGACATAGGGAGTACCGGGAGCCGAGGGTTTTTGTGCCCCGGGGGGCTTTTGCCAGCGTTCCGGCTTGGTTTTTCGAAACGCGCCCTCCGTCGTGCGGTCTTTTGTTGCTGTGGAGCTTGCCGCTGGCGCGCCGGTGCGACGCGCAGAGCGTTCGCTTGCGTCAATGCGATTTTGCCGTCCGGCTTCGAAGCGGCGTCCCTTTCGCGGGCCCGGCGGCTTGTGCTTATCCTCGTGTTTGGCGGACACGAGCCGTTCGACATAAACCGTGCGTCCGCTACGATCGGCCGTCTCGCGGCGTTCGATCCGTTTGCGCTCCTTTGGCGGCTCGTCATGTTCGGCGCGTAACGCGGAAACATGTTTGCGCACGCGAGGTGCCGGTTTAGTCTTCACCTCGACTCGTGCTTCGGGTAGGCGATCATTCCCCCGTGGACCCGGCGCGCGCGGCCTTCGTGTCCCGTGCCGCGGGTCGCCGCGATCGCGGCGAGGACTGGCGTTGTTCCGAGGCTCGCGCGCCAAAACATCGCTGATTTCCGCCTCTTCGCTTTCGGCATGAAGCGGGCTCGAAAAATCCGCGCCGGCGGCTTTGGTAAGCGCCGCTCCCAGCTGATCGCGGAGCACCCGCGTGCGCACCTCTTCGACAGCGCCTGCCGCGAGTTCGCCGAGCTGGAACGGTCCGAACGAAAGCCTGATCAAGCGGTTGACTTGGAGCCCAATGTGTTCGAGCACACGCTTGATCTCGCGATTCTTGCCTTCGCGTAACGCCATCGTGAGCCAGCTGTTGGCGCCCTGCACGCGATCAAGAGATGCCTCGATGCCGGCATATTTCATGCCCTCGACCGTCACGCCATCTCGCAGCCCATCGAGGGCAGCCTGATCGGTTTTGCCTTTCGCGCGGACGCGGTAGCGCCGGACCCAGCCGGTCGCGGGCAGTTCGAGGACCCGCGCGAGCCCCCCATCGTTGGTGAGCAACAACAGCCCTTCGCTATTGATGTCGAGCCGGCCGATGCTGACGACGCGCGGGCCTTCTGGCCAATGCTCGCGAAGATAATCGAAAATCGCTGGCCGGCCCTGCGGATCGTGCGTGGTGGTGACCAAGCCGCGCGGTTTATGAAACAAGAACAGCCGCGTGCGGGTGCGTTGGGCGAGCGGCGCGCCGTCGATTGCGATCTTGTCGTCGCGCCGGACGTTGACCGCGGGGTTAGTCAGCGCCACGCCGTTCAAGGCAACACGGCCTGCGCCGATCCAAGCTTCCGCCTCGCGCCGCGAGCAGAGCCCAGCCCGCGCCATGACCTTTGCAATGCGTTCTCCGCTTTCGGGGCCATGGCGCGGCGTCGCCTCGCGGCTTAAACGCGGAGGGCGGTCATTGGCCGCATCTGTGAAATCTTTCTTGGCGGCGGTTTGGCCTCGCGGCTTTTTGATGGGATCGGGCCGCGCCCGCGCGCCAACAGGAAACCGCCCCGCGTCATGGCGGCGAGGATGCTCTTTCCCTTTATGTTCGCGCATAAAGCCTTGATAGCAGACTATTGGCTAAAAAGGGAATTACGCGCTCGATCCTCGCGGCCCCGTTTTTGACCCCGATCGCTTCGGCGATGACCGTCCATCGTCACTGTCCATTTGTTATCTCGCGTGATCCTATCCAACAAATCTGCAATTTCTTGGTGTCTCGATCCATAAACCACATGTTTCGGCAAGCAATTGCTGCCTTGAAATGCAAATGTGCGTCATTTATCGTTTTAGGCGTTCGGCGGCCTGCCTCCGGCGGACCGCCCAGCGGGGAGGAGGGCTTTGGTCCGGTTGTCAAGCGCGAACTATCATCATCCTTGGCAATCCCAGCAGGGCGTGCCGGCGGGCGGTAAGGGCCGCAAGAGTGGCGAAGATCGCCGCCGCCTTCGTTCGCCTCGCTGTTCATCCATTTCGTGTCGATCCGCAATGCTTTGTCACCTTGCCTCGAGTGACTCATCATGAATCTAAATTTCCCCGAAAAGCTATTAGAGGGCGAAAAACAGTTTCAATTACTGGCCGATTTCGTACCGCAGCTGATGTGGTTAGCGAACCCTGACGGCTGGATCTACTGGTATAATAAAAGTTGTTACGATTACTCCGGGACAACAGCCGAGCAGATAGCGGGCTGGGGCTGGCAAGTCGCGATTGATCCGGATGCGCTGCCGGCAGTGATGGAACGCTGGACGCGCGCCATCGCGAATCGCGAGCCATTCGAAATGGTGTTTCCGATCAAGGCGGCCGATGGAAGCTTCCATCCGTTTCTGTCGCGTGTTCAACCGCTCAAAGACGATCAAAGCAGAGTGCTTCGATGGTTTGGCGCGCTCACGGACATCTCCGAACAAAAGCGTGTGGAAGAACGCCTTCAGCTCCTTCTCAATGAACTCAATCACCGGGTGAAGAATACCCTTTCCACTGTCTCGGCGATTGCAAACCTATCGTTGCGGGAATTGCCGCGGGAACATGTCGAGACGTTCCATGACCGGCTTGTAGCGCTAGCGCGCGCGCACGATTTGCTCACGAGGAGTAATTGGGAGGCCACGGACCTGCGAGAGATCGTCCGCCAATCGCTCGCTCCTCTACGCGCGATGTGGCCGGATGACCGGCTTGCAATCGAGGGACCCGACGTGCTCATTTCGGCCGACCGGGCTGCCTCGTGGTCGATGGCGCTCCATGAGCTTTGCACGAATGCGCTCAAACATGGTGCTTTCAAAACCGAAGCGGGCAAAGTCAATATCGAATGGAACGCGCCTGAGCAAGGACGCCTGCGCTTTCGCTGGAGCGAGGATGGAGGCCCGCCCGTTACCGCACCCAGGCACCGCGGCTTTGGTTCACGTCTCATCGAAAGCTTGGGGCGCGAATTGGCGGGCAGCACAAACATCGAGTTCAAGCCTGGCGGACTGATTTGCACGATCGATGCCACGGTTGATACACCTCCGGGCCGGTGATGGCAGGGCGCTTATGACCCGCTTGCCGCATGTGCGCGCGCCTAGCGTATTTCGATGTGAGTGCGCCGATATAAAGGATCATGCCGCCATGCGGCCCGAGGAAAACGATCCGATGTCTTGCGCGTTTATTGAAGCGCGGGCCGCTTTGGAACGCGGCGAGGTGCCGGCCGGCGCCGTGATCGTCCGCGACGGCGCGATAATTTCGCGGGCGGGCAATCAGACCTTGGCCGACAAGGATCCAACCGCGCATGCGGAGATTCTGGCGATTCGCCGGGCATGCCACGCCGAAGCGTCCGAACGGCTATCCGGCTGCGATCTCTACGTAACGCTGGAGCCTTGCGCCATGTGCGCGGCGGCGATTTCCTTTGCCCGGTTGCGGCGCCTCTATTTTGCCGCACCGGACCTAAGGGGCGGTGCGGTCGAGCACGGCCCGCGTTTTTTCGCGCAACAAACCTGCCACCATGCGCCGGAAATCTACGGCGGCATCCGGGCCAGCGAAGCTTCCCGCATGCTGACCTCTTTTTTCATGGCGCGCCGGTGAATGTTTTATGGAGGGTGCGCGTGCTTCCTCGGCAATCGATCGCCACTCTCTTTGTGGAGCGGCCCGCGCAAGCATCAGGGACTGCCGCTATGAAACGGATTATTGTAGCCGTATGCCTGCTGCACGCCGCCACTTCTGCTTACGCTAGTAGCCTCAAGGACGCGAAGTGGAATGCGCTGATCGCCGAAGCGGTCAAGCACGGCGGGGTTGCGACGATTTCCGGCAATACCGGTTCCTATGTCTTCTCTAGGCCGGATGGAATGACCATGACTCTCACTCGCAGCCTTGACAACAAGATCAGGCTTATCTGCATCGGTTACATGAACAAAAACATCAATGTGTGCATCAATTGGGATACTGAGAAGATGATCTACAGCACGCGCGCGAGCGAAACTGCGCCTTGGGTTACGAGCAGCACCCCGCCAGCCGCGACAGCGCAGGATCGGGACGGGAGTTATCTGTCGCGGCTCTTCGGTACTGGCGGCGTGCAAAACTCCGCGCGCTGGTTGTGGGACCATCTCTTCGCCACCTATGGCGGCGGGCGGTCTCGATAACCGCCTGCGGGCTGGGCGAAGCCGGCACCATTCTTTCTTGTACCAAACGCGAATGCCCGCGAAAATTGATTAATCCGAAATGTATTTACGTAATTTTCTTCGCGGCGCGGACGGCAAGCAACGATGCCTGCCCGCGCACTTGTCAGCCGCGAGGCAAGTCTCGGACGAAGCGAGGGAGCCAGCGACGCCGCATGACGCATGTTGCAACGCTTATTTGCGATCCGGCGTTTCCGGTTTTGACCGAAGGTATGCTCCGGCGGGCAGCCGAAGCCTTGAGACGGCCGGGGCCACCGCGATGGCTCGATCCGTGGATAGCCGCCGACATTGTTTTCGACCCCGGACCCGCTGCCGGCGCGAAAGCCGTCGCGGCTGGGGTGCGCTGCGCTCTCGATAACGCCGCCGTCGATGTTATCGTGCAAAGGGCACGAGGACGGCGCAAGAAGCTCTTGCTGGCCGACATGGATTCGACCCTGATCGGTCAGGAATGTATCGACGAACTCGCCGCCGAAACCGGTAAGCGGGAGCAAGTTGCCGCGATCACCGAACGCGCCATGCGCGGCGAAATTGCGTTTGAACCGGCCTTGCGGGAGCGTGTGGCTCTTCTCAAGGGCCTTAGCCGCGCCGCTGTATTGGGCGTGATCGCCAATCGAATTACCTTGACTCCGGGCGGGCGTGTGTTGGTTCAAACCATGCGGGCCAATGGAGCGCATACCGTGCTCGTTTCGGGCGGATTCTCGATCTTTACGTCCGTCATCGCTGAAAAGACAGGTTTTCACGAACATCTCGCAAACGAGCTTCTTTTCGGCGAGGATGGCAGGCTTTGCGGGCTGGTCGCCGAGCCCATTCTCGGCAAGGACGCCAAGCTCGCGGCGCTAACGCGGTTGCGCGAAATCCACGGCCTCTCCGTCGAGGAGACTCTTGCGGTTGGCGACGGCGCCAACGATCTCGCGATGCTCGAAGCCGCGGGGCTCGGCGTAGCCTTTCACGCCAAACCCAAGGTCGCGGCCGCCGCCCATGTGCGGATCGATCACGGCGATCTGACTGCCCTGCTTTATGCGCAGGGTTTTGGGCGCGAGGACTTTGTGACCGGGGTGCCGGAGCAAGCGCGCGAGGCACCGGGGGCAACCATGAAACCGCCGTCGCCATAAAGGTGCGAAGCCATGCGCAGCGTCGATTTGAATTGCGATTGTGGTGAGGGGTTCGGCTCTTACCGGATTGGCGACGACGCCGCCATGCTCGATATTGTCACGAGCGTCAATGTCGCCTGCGGCTTTCATGCCGGCGATCCGGAGATTATGGCGCAAATTTTTGGCGCAGCGTCGGCCAGGGGAATCGCGATTGGCGCTCACCCGGGGTTTCCCGATCTCTGGGGGTTCGGCCGCCGCAAAATGCCGTTCACGGCGGGAGAAATCGAGCGCCTCATCGCTTATCAGATCGGCGCGGCGAACGCACTTGCCACCTACGCGGGGGCAAGGCTCGCCTATGTGAAGGTTCATGGCGCCTTGAGCAATATCGCGATGGAGGAGGAAACGATCGCGCAGGCCATTGCGCGCGCGGTGAAGGCGGTCGAGCCTCGCCTCGCTTTCCTTGCTCCCGCCGGAACAAAATTGGAGACGGGGGGCCTTGCACAAGGACTTGCCGTTTCCCGCGAAATCTACGCCGACCGCGCCTATACGGACGCGGGCCTTCTCGTCGAAAGGTCCTCCCCAGGCGCCGTGCTGCACGACGCCGCGGATGCCAGCGCGCGCGCCCTCGCGATGGTTTTGGAAGGCGCCATCATCACAATCTCCGGCAAGCGCTTGCCTGCGAGCATTGATAGCATTTGTGTTCACGGCGATAGCCCAAATGCGGTCGCCATGGCAAAGGCGGTGCGTGCCCGCCTTGAGCAAGCTGGGATCGCGCTCGCGCCTTTCGCAGCCGTTTGAAGAGGCTCCAACATGTTGCCCGCGCCACGCTATCTTCCGGCTGGAGAATCGGCGCTCGTTGTCGAATTCGGTAACGCCATCGATCCCAAGATCCATGACTGGGTTTTGGCGCTCGACTCGGCACTCCAACAGGCCCAATGGGAAGGCGTGATCGAGACCGTGCCGACCTACCGTTCCTTGATGATCCACTTCGATCCGCGCCGTTTGACGGCGGAGGCGCTCGCCGATGCCCTCGCCGGGCTTGATTACGCAACTGCCCTGCCGCGGACGCGGCGGCAACTCTGGCACATCCCCGCCTGCTACGACGCCCTGCACGGCGAGGACATCGCCGAGGTTGCGTCCCACTTGAGTTTGTCTCCCGCGCGCATCATCGGGCTGCATCTTGGCGCGCGCTACCGTGTCTATATGTATGGTTTTGCGCCGGGGTTCACATTTCTCGGCGGACTGCCGGAAGAACTCAAAATCCCGCGCCGCGCGGCGCCACGCGCCCCAGTGCCGCCCGGATCGCTGCTGATCGCGGGCGGCCAGGCGCTTATCGCCGGCTGCGCCATGCCAACCGGCTGGTATGCGATCGGCCGCACGCCGGTCAAGATGTTCGATCCCCGGCGCGAGCCGGTTTTCCTCGCCGGCATTGGCGACGAGCTTTGCTTCGAGCGGATCGATTCCGCCGCCTTCGATGCGATGAGCACGGCGGCGGATGCCGGAGAGTTTTGCGCACGTCACGAATATCTGGACGAGCCTTGACATGCGGGGTGGCCTTCGCGTGCTACATGCCGGTCCGGGCGCGACCATTCAGGACGCCGGGCGCCACTTCTATCAGCGCTATGGCGTAACCCCGGCTGGACCCATGGACTGGACCGCTTTCCAAACCGCCAATTCCGCGCTTGGCAATGACCGCGCGGCGGCAATCGAAATCTCAATTGCTGGCCTAAAAGTCATCTGCGAAGGTGCGCGGCTCGCGCTCGCCTTTGCGGGCGGGGCATTTCTCTGGCGGCGCGATGGGGCGGTGCTGCCGCAGGCAGCGCGACTCGTCTTGGAGCCCGGCACAACCTTGGCGGCCCGGGCTGGCGAATCCGGCGCCTTTGCTTATCTCGCGGTCGAAGGCGGCTTCGAGACGCCCGTTGTAATGGGCAGCCGGGCGACCCATACGCGCTCCGCGATGGGCGGGATAGAGGGGCGGATGTTGCGGGCAGGCGATATCTTGCCCGCCGCTTCGACGGAGAGGCCGGGCGGGGCGAGCCTCGAGGCAACGATCGGCGCGCCATGGCTTGCCAGCGATCCTGGCCCCTTCCGCGTCGTACTTGGTCCGCAAGACAATTATTTCACAGTGGAGACTCTTAGCGCATTCTTCGAAGGGCAGTTCACGCTAACGCCCGCTGCCGACCGCATGGCTTATCGGCTCAAAGGGCCGGAGGTCGCACACGCGGGGGGCTACGACATCGTATCGGATGGCGTCGCGCTGGGTGCGATCCAAATCGCCGGCGATAAGCAGCCTCTCATTCTCATGGCCGATCGCCAGCCGACGGGAGGTTATCCGAAGCTTGGTCATGTCGCCCGCGCGGACATCGGCAGGCTTGCGCAAATGCGTCCGGGCGAGACGTGCGGCTTTCGAGCGGTGAGCGTGGCCGAGGCGCGGGCGGCGCTTCTGCGGCTTGAGGACGAGATTGCGACAACGCGCCAGTACCTGCGTCCGCTGCGCCGGGAGCTCACCTCCGAAAGCCTGTTCGAGGCCAATCTGATCGGCGGTGTCGTCGATCCGCTGGCAGGCGGGCAGACCGGGAGAGAGTATTAAGAGGGCAAGTTTGTTCGCCGCAGCGCCTGCGCGCGACGTCAGACGTACATGGGCGCGCCGGCGCGACCGGAGCGACCATGACGATGGATCCGAATCGTTGAGAAAGGCCGCCGCTAGGGCTCTCAGCTCCAGCGTGAGATCATCAGATCTAATTGAGCCAATGCCTTGAGGACGTGATTGCCGGATGGCAACCGCCCGATGAATTCCTCGGTGCGCTTGGGCTCCAAACCCCACGCAAATAGCAGCGCCGCTATCACCAAAAGCGGCAAGGCAATCCACACGGACGAGAGTGCGGCAAGTACCGCCGCTGCCGCCGCAATTCCCAGCGTAATTGTTTGTTTCCTGGTAGCCATTGAAAAAGTCTAGCACGCTTCCCGGTTTCGTCAAAACTCCAATACTGTCTCGCCGGGCATTTATTTTACCGCTGTGACATTGGCGCAACATGGCGGAGCGGGCCGAAGGACGCGCAAGGCGGATTGCAGCCGCGCCCATCGATAGGACGCCATCGAGGCTGGCGCGGCAGGGCCAGATGTAAATCTCTGCGCTAGACACAGCATTAGGTTTGACCTCCTGCCTTGGGGTGTCTAACAGCAAAGCGCGCCGCGGGCGGCCGCGCGCATTTTAACCGCGCGGATGCGGCATGGCTGTCTATACCGAAGTCAACGAGGCGGATCTTGCCGGCTTTCTTGGCGACTATAACCTCGGCCATGTGCTGGCCCTGAAAGGAATTGCCGAAGGGGTAGAGAATTCAAATTATTTTTTGCATACTGAAGCTGGCTATTTCATTCTCACCCTCTATGAAAAACGGGTCGATCCAAGCGACCTGCCGTTTTTCCTTGGCCTCATGGAGCATTTGGCTGGT
Organism: Methylocella sp.; assembly: GCA_036560885.1. Classification (GTDB taxonomy): domain Bacteria; phylum Pseudomonadota; class Alphaproteobacteria; order Rhizobiales; family Beijerinckiaceae; genus Methylocapsa. Next base: position 668 of record DATBQJ010000173.1, on the reverse strand, counting down.
CATGGCCTAAATTGCCCGCAGCCGGTGAGGAACAAAGAGGGCGGTACGCTCGGGAGGATCGCGGGCCGCCCGGCGGCGATTGTGACTTTTCTCGAAGGCATGTCGCGCAGAACCCCGACTGTCCGCTGCTGCGCTGCCGTGGGCGAGGCGCTCGGCAAATTGCACCTGGCGGGTGCCGGCTTTGCCTCATATCGTCCCAATGCGATGGGCCTCGAAGCATGGCCGGCTCTGTTCGGCGAGGCGCGCGCGGGCGCCGATGAATCGCGGCCGGGTCTTGCCGCGGAATTGGCCAAGGAGCTGGCCTATCTCGGTGAACGCTGGCCGCGCCATTTGCCGCGCGGCATTATCCATGCCGATCTTTTTCCCGACAATGTCTTGTTCGTTGGCGATGAAATTTCCGGGCTCATAGATTTTTACTTCGCCTGCACAGATCAACTCGCTTACGATGCCGCGATTTGTCTCAACGCCTGGTGTTTCGAGCCGGACGGCTCGTTCAACGTCACCAAGGGCTTGGCTTTCTTTGACGCCTATGAGAGCGTTCGCCGGTTGACCGAAGCGGAAGTCGAGGCGTTCGTTGTCCTGGCGCGGGGGGCCGCGTTGCGCTTCACCCTGACCCGCCTCGTCGATTGGTTGAATGTCCCTGCGGCTGCCTTGGTGCATCCCAAGGA
>DATBQJ010000172.1:0-5667 GCA_036560885.1 Methylocella sp. | reverse complement strand
ACAAGCAAGGGATGCGATGGGCGCCGGAGAAATAATCCCACCGTTGCGCCGACCACCAATTTGCTGATCGAGCAGGCGTGATCCAACAACTCCTCCGCATGGCCGCCGTCGCTGTTCACCAGTACGGCAAAGCAATGATCTCCGTTCGGGCCGATGGAACCTGACTCCTGTTGACAAGTTTGGTTGATGGACCCGCGCCGCATTCAACGTGTGACGGCGTAGAACCTCCATTTTGATCGCCGTTTTGCCTTGCAGAAAGCTGCGGTCGCCATCGCATAGGCACGAACAAAAATGAGGCTCGGCGCCGTCGACGCCCTGCCTTGGTCCTCAGGATGTCGCACAACCAGGCCGCATTACATCCCCGTCACAGCCGACGTTCAAAGGCTCGCACGGAGGTTTCGGCTACCTGTTTCATCAAAGGTATCTGATCAAGCGGTGCGTCCGAGGCGATGTCGCGTCCGACGAGAGCCAATTGTTTCCAAGCCGAGCGACGCGTTTTTTCATCACCATGCATCACAAGCGCCGAAATCGCTCATTGCCGCGCCCAAAAAGCCCGTCGTTCAGGCAGATAAGCCTTCATAAGTTTGGCGATGCGCTGTTTCGAGCCTTTGACGGGATAGAGCAAATCCTCCAACGCCTCGCCGGCTTCAAACCATTGATACGCAAATTCATCGTCCAGTATATCGGCGTGCGCTCTCGCCACGGCTGTCGCATTTGTTTGTTCAGGCGGCAGATCAGCTAGTAGACCCGTAATGATTTCCGTTGGCGAAGCGAAATCAGGATGAACCGGACCGAGACCGAGACTCTCCACCACCTCGACCAATTTGAATGGCGGCGGACTTCCAGAGGTAAAATTGTCGGCAATTGCCAGTCCCAACATGCGAATAATGCCGGCTAAATCTGTTTCCGTCACTGGCGTGGAGGATTTCATTTGGCGAACTATATCGTCCATCGCGGATTTTGATAGTTCCGGAACAACCATGGCATCGGCAATACCAGCTAGCTTCATCATGACGGTCGCTATTTGGTAGTGACGGCCAACTCTTTGTGTGACGAACAGGCTCCTTGTCCCCGAGCCATCGCAGACCGAGGCATAACACTTGATGACCTTGGGCAAGTCCGTTTTCACCGGCGGCAAGGCCTTTAACCGCATAGCCCTTATGGTTACGTCCAACTGGGCCTGTCGGGTCTGGGGCAGCCAAGGCCGCATGCGGACAAGCCGTTCAATCAGCGAACTCTCAACGGGAGTGTTAGTGGCGGATGCGGCCAAAGCTTCAGCCACTGATTGCGCGAGAACAGCATCTGGATGCAATAGAAACCCAGCCACGGCCTGATCAATCACCGCCTTTTTGCCGGCGATGAGTTCAGACAGCAGCATGCCGCAAGCCTCTGGCGGAAAGCTGGCCAAAAGGGAATTCAGATATTCATGGACCTCAAACGGGTTTTGTCCCGCCTGATCGGCCACTTCCAACAGCGATGATACCAGGTCCTTTCCGCTGCCGCCTTCCATATCCGGCGGGGGAGCTTGTAGCGCCTCGGTCATCGCCTGCTTCAAACTATCGGGAACAACCCATCCAGCATCAGAAAGAATCTTTCCGGTCATCATCAAATCAGGCACTTGCAGCGATTGGCCTTCAATTGCATTGTCTAACAGATCATAGATGGCCTGAATTTTTCCACGGGCTTCCGGGTCGCCTCCATTGGAGTCCACTTTAAGCTCGTCCAGCACCTCAACAAGGTCAGCCAAGAGTTCGTTTTTCTCATCGTCATCGACGTTGCCATGGGTGCAAGCTTCCAAATATTCGGCAAATAATTCGACAGGATCCTCTGGGCCAAACAATTCGGGGGCTAAACCCGTCTCTTTCTGCATGCTTTGCAGCAGCATGCCCAACAGGTCCTCATCCATATTTTTCATTAGGTCCAAAATGGGATTTACCTGCCCCTTTCCCTTTTTAGTGGGCGCTTTTTTAGCGGGCGCTTTCGCTGGCTTGCTAAGCTTGCTGGCCTTTTTCATCGATTTGATCCTCGGATTCGCGCCCGTCTTTTCTCCATCTTTAGCCAAATCGGCATGAGCCGCCAAATGTTGTCTATCCATCTCAGCAATTCCAAATGGCTGCCCCGTCACGACCTAAAAAACCTTGGGCGATATGATGCGGAAATTATCAGTACGGGCTATCTGCCGTTGGTCTCCATCACCACGACTGTGGAACCCGCCCCACGCATCGTCAAGCTGAGAAGCTGGTGATAGGATGCAAACCGCGCGCGTGGGTTTCAGCCGTGCCCGCCATCTTCAGCAACAGCTTGTTTCAAACGAGCCGATCGCTCAAATTGAAAGCGGTTGGCGAATCAAGCTCCCCATTCCCTCGGCATATCAGAGAGCCGTACATCCCAAGAGGTCCAATGCGTCCAACGGTCCGTCCTTTCAAAATTGAATTCAAGAGCCGCTCATCCAGATCGACGCCGATGCGTCAGCCAAGAGGCGACGACGCTGGCAAAGACCGCGCGACGCCAAGTTTCTTGGATGTCGGTGCTTTCACGGCGGGCCGCAACAGCCACGCGAACAACTACGAGGCCGCGATGAAGGCCGCCGACGCGGTATTCGGTCGAAGTGTTCCCGTGGTTCCTTCGCCTGAGACGAACCCGTTATCCAACGCCCCCATGGGCCGAGTGCTGCAGAGCCTCATCGAGAATGACGATGCTCTGGCGGTTCGATTGGCCGAAGCCGATGAAAAGCCTCGCCATAAACGCGCGACAGGGAAGGCCACGGCCGCCTCACCCGTTCGGTCCAAGAAACCCGTCTTCCAGCCGAAAAGCGCCGCGGCGGAGGTTTCCGTGGAGCAAACCCCGACAAGCATCCCGCCGGATACGTCGATCGCTACCGCGCCCGAACGCGAGCGCAGATCACTCAAAAAGCGTCGCCTCCTCGACGCGGATCTCAAGGCCGGCGAGAAATGGAAACGGCGCCTGTGCAAGGCGGCGCGATGAGTCGGCGACAGTATCCTTACGCGGCAAGGGCTTTTTGAGAGACGCGGGATCCGCGCCGCGAACCGTTCATATTGAGGGCAAGGGCGGCCTGCTGTTCCAGCGCCCCGCGGGAGGACGATATGAAGGCTTGAGGCGCGGCTAGCTTGTCCATGACACGGCGAATGCGAGACATCTCGATGCGACAGCGCTCCATCCTTCGAGCCTCGGTCTTGTTTGTCCTGTTTTATGGCGGCGCCGCGTTGGCGGAATCGGAGGGCGCGGCTTCGGGCAAGGCGGAATCGATCGAAACGTCCGTCTGCCGCCTTATCGAGTCGTCCGCTCGAACTCAGGGTCTTCCGGTCGCGTTCCTGACGCGGCTGATCTGGCGGGAAAGCAGCTTCCGAGCCGACGTCATCAGTCCGGCGGGCGCGCAAGGCGTGGCGCAATTCATGCCGTGGACGGCTGACGAGCGCGGCCTCGTCGATCCTTTCGATCCCGAAAAAGCGATACCAAAAGCAGCTGAACTTCTCGTCGACCTCAAGCGGCGTTTCGGCAATCTCGGCCTGGCCGCCGCCGCCTACAACGCCGGTTCCAACCGTGTCGCGGTCTGGCTCGCGGGCCACGGCAATCTGCCCACCGAGACCCGGGACTATGTTCTGGCCATCACGCGGCATCCGGTCGAAGACTGGATCGCCGACGCCGCGTCGGCGACGTTGACCGACAGCCCAATATCCGCCGCGCTGTTCTGTTCACAAGCGGCATCCGTCATCCGGCGCAAGGAACCTCGTCACTTTGCCGACTCGGCCCTGTTTGCGCCATGGGGCGTCCAGCTTGCCGGAAGTTTCTCGAAGGCGGTGGCGCTGGCCGCCTATGCGCGCGCCCGGAGGAGCTATCCCGATATTCTCCGCAACATCGAACCCATGATTATCGCCGGTCGCGTACTCAGATTTGGCTTCAGCACCTATTATCAAATCCGCGCGCCCGCCGCCTCGCGCGCGGCCGCTAACGCAATATGCGAAAAGATTCTCCGCGCGGGTGGAGCCTGTGTCGTCCTGCGGAGTTGAACCGGCTGCGGATTTCGAGAGACGCCGCTCATTGATCCGTCGTGGCTATCGAAATCACAAACCGCGGCGAGAGGCTAGGCGCCCTTTCCTCTCACTCAGCGGGGATAGGCGCCGGGAGCCCGATAATCGTGGCTCCAACTTCGTCTATCTCTGAAATCAATTTATCGAACTTGGCACGAGTCGCCGCATCATTTGTTTTCAATTTTTCGCTCTCCAAAAACGCTTTGAAGTTCTTGCCATCATCAATCTGCATCATTTCGACGCTTGTGAGAACCGGCGTCGCGAACCGCCTTTTCTCTTCGACACCGGTGGGCGCAATCTGCTCCACCTCGACGGTCGCCCGCGCCGACGCTTCGCCCACCTGTGACCGCGTTTCCCTCTCTTCGATCGACTTGGCCGGAGCGTCAGAGTTCCCCGAGCCCTGCAGGATCACGCCCATGTCGCGATCTTCCCATTTTCTCAAAACCGGGACGGTCACGGGAATCTCGCCATAGCGGGCGTAGATTTCTTTGAACGGGCTGTCTTCATAATGCCGAAACACACGGATCAAAAACGGTCGGGCGCTGCGAACGATCAAGATCGCCTCTCTCTCCGGCATTTCTCGCAATTCCCGCGCGCTCCGCAACTCCTTTGCCTCATAGTGGACGTTCTCACCAGTCGGCGCGAAGACGCCGCCGCCGGCGCGCCTGATCGGCGTCGTCACCTTGACCGTCGTATCGCCGAGCATTTCGGAAAGGTAGTTCGCCGTTTCCAGATCGTCGATCGCGAGGAAAAGTTTCACTTGCGACCCCGCCAGCGTCGATTGACGGAGGGGCTTGCCGTAGAGTTCGTCAAGCTGCGCCATGTTCTGGATCATGATCGCCATGCGGAATTTGTAGCCCGCCGAGATCGTGATTTTTGTCAGCAGCGAGTGCATTGGTCCCAAGTGGTAAAACTCGTCCAACGCGATCAGCACTTCGTAACGTTCGTCCGGGCCAGGCCGCTTATCCATGAGGAGATCGTGGACTTGCTGAAAAAATATCCTGATGATCGGACGGAACTGGACGAGTTCGGGAATACTGCAGGCGACAAAGACCGCCATGCGCTCGCGCCGAAATTCCCTCAGATCGAAGTCGGAGGTTTCGGTCGCCGAGGAAATCAGCGGATTGTTCCAGGGGTTCATCGCCATGTTGACGTTGAACACCGCGCTGTTGCGGGTTTCTGGCTCCAAGGCCACATATTGGTTGAAACCGTCGACGATCCAGCGCGGCAACAATTGCCCTTCGGTCCGCACCAGCGTCTCGAGGACGACGGAGATGTCCTTGCCCGTCACCGTCATTCTCGCGACGCCGCGCAAATGACGCGAACCCTCGCAATTGCGGGAGGCCAGAACATAACCAATCAACGTCGCCAGCAGCATGCGCGCCGCGCCCGACCAAGTGTCATCGGCGCGTTCGGGAACTAGGAATGAAGCCACCACGGCGCAATCGGTTGGCATGTTTTCGTCACGCCGAACGAAATCGAGCGGGTTATATCTATGCGACTGGGTTCCACCCGGCCGGAAGAGATACACCTTCACACCCTTGTCGCGCAGGTAGCGCGACAGAATATCGAAATTCTCGCGCTTCGTGTCCCAAAAAACGAATGAGCCGTCGTGGTC
>DATBQJ010000171.1:0-6347 GCA_036560885.1 Methylocella sp. | reverse complement strand
TGGCTCGGGCGATGCCGAAGGCTGGCCAAGGATTGGGAATGCCTCAATCGCAAAGCGCTCGCATTCGTCAAGCTCGCGTCCATCCGTCTCATGTTAAGAAAGCTATGCAATCCAATATGATCTTCCCGGACAGACTCTAAGCTTGGGCCTCTCATTCCACTCATAGACGAGATTTTTGAGGCTAACGGTGGCGCCGCCGAAGCTCGGCACACGGCGAAGCGATTTTTGACGGACGCGATTGAGTCTATTGTCACCGGTCTCGAAAAAAAGAGTCGGATTTTGATCCCACCTGCGCGCCGCCGCGTCACCTATCACGGAATGGGCCATGCTCTCGTCGCCTCGTGCCTGCCGGGTGTCGACCCGGTCCTGAAGGTCTCGATTTGAGGTAACGTCACTGATCCTGTTGAATTGACTGAGAATTTACCGCCGCCGCGCGTTACCTGGAGGATTTATGAATGGTCGCCCTCGAAACCGAGGAACTGCCCCAGTTCGCCCCAGAGGGAGTTCTTACAATCTCGGAAATCGATTCGCCTCACGACCCTTGCTAGCGCGGGCCGCTTTCGACCATCTGGTGAAGTTTGCTCGCCAACGCGTTCATCATGAACGGCTTAGAGATGATTTCCATGCCGTTTTCGAGGAAAGAGCTTCCTGCCGCGGTCTCCGCGTAACCCGTCATGAACAGCACCTTTAGACCGGGGCGTTTTACACGTGCCGCATCTGCGAGCTGGCGGCCGTTCAATCCGGGAAGACCAATATCGCTAACAAGAAGATCGATCCTCTGAGACGAATCCAAAATTCGCAGTGCCGAAAGTCCATCAGCCGCTTCGATAGCTTGGTAGCCCAAATTGTCGATGGCTTCTACGATCAGATCACGGACAAAAACCTCGTCTTCAACGACAAGCACAACTTCGTCACCGCCGGGACCATGATAGCATTGCGGTTGGTCGTCCGGCGCTTCGGCTGCATCGGCGGTGTGGCGCGGCAAGTATATCTCGACCGTTGTTCCCTTGCCTTCTTCGCTGTCGATCCCCACAGCACCATCGGACTGGCGAACAAAACCGTAGATCATTGAAAGGCCAAGACCCGTGCCCTGGCCGATCGGCTTGGTGGTAAAGAAAGGATCGAATGCTCGCCTCTTGACTGCCGGCGTCATTCCAACCCCCGTGTCGCTTATCCGCAGACAGACAAACTCACCGGACGTCAAATCACTTTGACGCGCTTGGATTTCGTCTAACACTTTGTTTGACATCTCGATTCTAAGTGTGCCGCCATCCGGCATGGCATCGCGCGCATTGATCGCAAGGTTCAAGATGGCATTTTCGAGTTGATTGCTGTCACAACGCACAGGCCAAAGGTCATCGCTGCTCGAGATTTGCAAGTTGATGGCTTCGCCGATCGAGCGGCGTAAAAGATCTTCGACGGTCGCAATCAATTGATTGATATTGACTGGACGCGGATCCAAAGGCTGTCGCCGCGAGAAGGCGAGGAGACGCTGAGTCAATGCGGCAGCGCGGTTGGCCGATTCAAGAGCGCCACTTAAGAAGCGGTCGACATCTTCGATCCGGCCTTCGGAAATGCGCCTCTGAATGCGATCCAGCGCTCCAATAATTCCTTGAAGAAAATTATTGAAGTCGTGGGCAATCCCGCCGGTCAGCTGACCGACCGCTTCCATCTTTTGACTTTGCCGAAGTGCATCCTCGGTTTGCATAAGCTTAAGCGTCCGCTCAGCCACTCGCTCTGCAAGCGTTTCATTGAGATTCGCGAGTAATTGTGAGGACATTTTCTGGTCTTCAATATCCGTGTTGCTGCCGACCCAGCGGGCTATCTCTCCAAGCAGTCCACGTACTGGCGTAGCTCTGGCGAGATGCCAGCGAAAGTTGCCATCCGCGCGGCGGAGTCGGAATTGCACTTCGTATGGATCGCCGGACGCAACGGCCGCGGCCCAACGTTCGGTAACCGCAGCTAGGTCATCGGAATAAACAATCGTGCTCCATCCTTGGCCATCGAGCATTCCGGGTTTCGTTCCGCTGTATTCGTAGACACGGTCGTTAAACCAGTCGAGCATACCGTCCGGCAACGCCGTCCAGACGTGATTTGGCACGGCCTGCGCCATGGAGCGAAACTGTTCTTCGCTCGCGCGCAATTTCGCTTCGGCGGCACGCCTTTCGTTCACATCCCGCAGGATGGCTGTAATAAAGACGCGCGATTCGATGGCCCAGCGCGACAGTGATCCTTCGAGATAGCTCGGCGAGCTATCCTTACGAACGGCGATCAATTCGACGGGTTGTGGCACGGCATCTCCGCTCAAGACAGCGAGGCGGATTTTGTTCCAGGCCGCGTGATCCTTGAAAAGGATTGCAGCAGGCCGTCCGATCAATTCCTGCGAGGTATAGCCGAAAAGACGTACCGTGGCGGGATTGGCGAGCTGGATCGTGTCATCAGCGTCGAGCGTGAGAATGACATCCGGCGCACTGCCGACTACGGCGTCGTATCGGGCGTTTTGCCTTGCACGGAGCACGCGATCGCGTTCGGCCGCGACGGTCACGTCGGAAATTTGTATCAGAGAATGGACTGCGGCGTTTTGGCCTACGGGCCTAACTATCACATCGTGGATCAGAACGTGGCCGGCGCGGGTCGTGAGAGGAAGGAGCGCAGGATGGAGCGAGTGGGTCAGGAGATTCGATGTACCAAATTTCAACGCTGCCGCCACCGCAATCTTCAGCTGGTCCATTTTGGCCTGGGGAAACAGCTCTTCGAGCGTTTTGCCGATCGCCTCTTCGGCGCCAATCCGGGCGGCTGACGCGACCCACGCATTCCACGCAACGACACGATGGTCGCTGCCGATCAGAATCAAACCCATATCCAGTGCATCGAATACGGCATGCGGAAACTCATCCCCACTAATTCCGGGCATTGTCTGCCAGTGTCTCATTACCTGCCGTCCTTTGGATATATTCTTCGAGCAACTGCTTGAGGGCCGTGACCGCTGGCATATCCATCAGCAAGGCAATATATCCCTGTATGTCGCGCTCATGCACTAAGAAATTGATGTACACGAACAGAACTACGTCCCCGCTCTCCGGCTGAGGCGTGAGATTGAACAGTTCGCAGCTTTCGCCCCGAATAATTTCGGGCAGAGATATTTTCAATGTGCGTCGAAGCTGATTTGCAATCGTGGCGAGGCAACCATTCAGGATGATATTGCCAGTTTCGGCCAACGCTTCCTGTTCCAGTTCGATGATGTCTTCGAGCGGCAGATCCCTGTTTGTCACCGCCCGGACCAACTCCAGACTTTGTGTTTCTGGAAAGATAAGCAACACGTGGCCATTGATTTCGCCCTCGAAAATCTGATGCACGGCAATGAGCTTGCTGGGCCCACTTTTGCCCAAGAGATCGATGGCGCACTGGCGATCCATCAACGTCACATTTGGCACCGATAAGATCACCTGCCGACCGATCATTTCGCGCAGGTTGTATGCCGCCTGGCTAACACCGAGATTGACAAGCTCCGTCAGCGCATCCTGTTCGAGTTCTTCCAGTGGTTCCATCACGCACCGGTAACCTTGAGGCGCTGCACGGCGCCTGCCAGAAATTCCGCTAGGGCCTGCTCGGTAAGCGGCTTGGACAAAAACGTGGCGCCCACGGCATGGGTGCGATCCACGACTTCCTGCTGATGGTTTGCCGAAATCAGGGCTATAGGCATTGCGGGCATCTTCTCGCGAAACTCGCTTGCAAGATCCAGTCCGTCGCGCCCCGGCATGTTGAAGTCCACCACCGCGAGATCGGCCTCCTTTTGCGTCAGCACAGCGAGGGCTTCCTCGGCACTGGTCGCCTCGATGCGGGGCCAGTCGGGATGCAAAGCCTCCAGCAGCTTGGCAACCGCCATACGCGCGAGCTTGCTGTCGTCAACGACGAGAACTTTGTAACTCTTCAACTGCACAACGTTACTCATCAAATTTACCGCCGATGCCGATGCCAATAACGCGAAGCTGAGCGAAAAGTTCCCTGGCCAGAGGGGTGTTGTTCATCATATCAGCGCTTCATACACGTTGGAATCGGCCTCCCGGCGGAGCATCCTCACTGGAGCATGTCCTGAAGACTAAGGACCAGAAGGACGCTCCCGTTTCCGAGCATCGCCGTGCCCGCGATCCCAGGCATGCCGGACAGCAACCCGCCCGGAGGCCTGAGCATCACGTCCATGGTCATGCCGAGCCGATCGACCTGAAGCCCCACCAACTGGTCACTACTCGCCACGACCACAATAGTCGCGTCGGTCAAGGCATGCTCGCCGCCCCGGTCCAATGTCCAACTCAGTTCGATAAGGGGAATCGTCAGGTTGCGCAGCACGAAAGCGTGCCCACTTCCTATCGGGTGAATCTGCTCGCGCCGGATACACAACGTCTCGACCACGGCATCCAGCGGAATTCCGAATATCTGCTGTCCGATTTCAACCATCAGGACCCGCGTCATCATCACGCTGAAGGGCAAGATGAAACGCACCATGCTGCCCTTACCCAGTCGGGTTTCTATCAAGACCCGTCCACGAAGCCGTTCGACCGCCGTCCGCACCGCGCCCATTCCGACGCCGCGGCCGGATACATCGGTTATGTCGCGGGCTGTCGAAAATCCCGGCAGGAAAATAAGATTAATCACATCTATGTCACTCATGGCGGAGAGCACATCGAGCGATACGAGGTGTCGTTCGGCCACGACTTTACGTATTTTGTCTACGTCAATGCCGCTGCCATCGTCTTCGCATTCGACCACCACATGCTCGCCGTCGCGCCGTGCTCGCAGAGAGAGAGTGGCTAGGCTAGGTTTTCCGGCCGCGGCGCGCTGCTCTGGCGGTTCGACCCCGTGATCCATAGCATTGCGCACAACATGCAACAGCGGTTCGAACAGCATCTCAACAATAGCCTTGTCGGCTTCAGTTTCTTCACCTTCCGTGACCAGCCGCACGGGCTTCGAAAGCGATTCCGACATTTCGCGAACCAGCCGCGAAAATCGTTGGAAAACGACGCGCAGCGGCAGAACCCGCATGCCACGCACGGCGCTCTGGAGTGACTCAATCAGATGATCAAGCCTCGCATGCTCATCCCTTATCGCGGCAGCAAGCGTGTTGTTGGTTTCTAACGCCAACTTCGCGATATGGCCGACTGCATTCTTAGCCACTATTAGCTCGCCCGTGACGTTCACGAGATCGTTCACTCGCTCTATGGCTATCCGCAGTGTGCGCAATGTTGGAGCGACTCGGGGGAGAGGCGCCACGACCGCGTTGGCCGGCGCCGGCTGCGTAATGTGCTCAATCGCGCGTTCAATGGCCGCGGTGAGGAGCGTTGCGGCGCCGCTAGTCTGGCTTTGTAATAGAGTACGTTCAACCTGTTCCGCCTCGTTATCCTGAGCTAAATGGCGCAACACATTTGCCGCAAGGCGGCCTGCTGAGGCAATTCGGCCCTCGGCGCCATCTCCGCTAGCTGCGAGAAGCGAGAGCTGCTCCTTTAGCACCGCAACAGATGACGTCGGCACAAGGGCTATTGCTGCGCTCGTTAGGGCGACAGGCTCGGCCTTCGTATCATGGGCGAATACTGAATCAGCCGTGAACCGAGCGACAATATCGTCCACATCGGCTTCCGTGCCGGCGGGAAGATCGCCACTGTCCTGGATCGTATCCAGCCACTTAACCACTTGATCGAGGCAGGTAAGGCAATCGCCGATCAGCGCTTGCGTGACCGGCCGGTCGCCCGTTCGCACGGCGGAGAGAATATCCTCGGCGGCATGCATGGCCCGCGACATGGACGGAAAATTGACGATGCCCGCGCCGCCCTTGAGCGTATGGAAGGCGCGGAACACACTGTCCAGACGTTCGGGGTCCGACGGATCACCTTCCAGCATAAGAAGATCGCTTGTCGCCTGCTCGACAAGTTCGCGCCCTTCAACCAAAAAAAGCTCGAGAAATTCATTCATGCGGGCAATCCACAGAACATGGCGGCATATTGCGCCAGAACATCCCGGCTGAGAGGCTTGACGAGATAAAAATTGGCGCCGGCGGCACGCGCCGCCGCGATGTCCTGCGTGCCAGCCTCCGTGCTGATAACCAGTGCCGGAATTGAAGACAGCGGCAGAGGCTGCCGTCGCAATGTGCAGAGGAAGGTGACCCCGTCCATTTGCGTCATGTTGACGTCCACGATCAGCATGTCCGGCGGATTGATTAGCAGCCGTTCGAGCGCCTCAAGGCCGTTCAGCGCCTCCTCGACCTCAAAGCCTACGGCTTCGAGGATTTGACGATAATAAAGGCGCACGAGGCTTGCATCGTCGACGATAAGGATACGTGACTTCCGCTCAGCCAT
>DATBQJ010000170.1:0-9280 GCA_036560885.1 Methylocella sp. | reverse complement strand
GCCTTCCGTGTGCAAGGTGATGACCGATTTCGTGTTTGGAGCGATCCATCCGAGGAAGGTGGCGTAAAGATTGCCGTCCAACATGTGTCCCCATACCAGGTCGTAAGGCCTGGCAGCGAGCAGGGCGCGCAATTTCCGTATGCCCGCAAGGAAATGCCAGCGGTGCGACAGATGGAGGCGGTGAACAATGCCACCCTGCTCCTCTAGCAGATAGCCGATGTCGTCTGGCCAATCGCAAAGCGCGACGAGTTCGCATTCATAGCCATGATTCCGCAATTCGGGCAGCAGACCAACCAGTAGCTGCTCGGCTCCGCCGCCTCTGCCAAGGTCTTGCGTGACACAGAGTACGCGAGGCTTGGATTTCTCAGGGCTTTGCTGCGGATATGGCATAAATGACGGCTCCCGTTTGGGGGACAGATGTGCGTCGGCTGGGATCAAGCAGTCAGTTGCGCGCGACGAGCAGAGGCCGCGCGTCTTATGATCATAGTGATTTGCAATGGACGGGCCAGAACCAGACCATCCGGAGATGCTGTCGGCCTATTCGATGAGCTGAAAAAAGGCTCTAGCAGCCTGTCGGACTCGAGCTATGAAAATCTATAATGCATTGATTTATAAGGGGGAGCATATTCGAAGAAATGTTATGAACTCCAATAAAAACAACGATGCCACAATTAAGTCCGACAGGCTGCTAGTAAGCGCCGTCATGGCTGGCCGGTCCCCGCGAGGCGGAACACGCCGCGAAAACGATTGCCGAAAGCCGAACCGCCGATCCGCTTTCCGCTCAGCGCCATCGCCATGCTCGCGATTGCGCGCTTGAGCGCGCCGCCGCTCGCATAAGGCCAACCAGTTTCGTGCAGCTCCCAATGAAGCCGAGAAAAGCCGGGCCCGATCCGCGCAAAAAACGCCAATTGCTGCGCCTCGGTGACTCGGAAAAGATGCGTTGGCGGCGATGAGCCTCTAAAATTCGGCCTCAGGCGCCTTTTCGCGGCGCCAAACAGACGCGCCGCCCAATACACGGGGCTTGGATTGTTCTCCAACGGCCCTTCGACGAACATGAACCCGCCCGGCCGAACATAAGCGAGCAGCTTCCCCAATGTCGCGGCGGGATCCGGCAAATGTTCGAGCACGTCGCCGAGATGGAGCGCGTCATAAATCGGTTTGTCCTTTTGCGACATGAAGTTTGCGACCGTGATGGCAGGACAACCCGCGTTTCTTGCGGCGTAGTCCGCCGCCTCTTGATCGAATTCGACGCCAGTCGCGTTAAAGCCTTCAGCCTGCAGCGCCTTCAAAAACAGACCCAAGCCGCAACCATAATCCAATACGCTGGCGCCTGGGGACAAGAAATCGCGAAGGAGCTTGGCGGAGCTTTCGTAATCCGTGCTATCGCACTCGTTGTAATGAGAGTCGTGGTAAGACGCCTTGGAATACATCTTCGCGAAGGTTTCTGCATCAGGAACGGGATCGACAAAGACGCTCCCGCAAGAGCGACATCGCAGATAATCGAAAGTTAGATCGTTGAAGCGGGTCCCATAAGGAAAAGCGGGACTCCCCGCAGGCCCGCCACAAATGGGGCATTCGCGTCGAACGTGGAGATCCATGCAATCGGTTCCTCGATGATCCCAAACGCCTGCTACGAAGTTGGCGTTTGGGAGACAAGCCAATCCTGAATCATCAGGATGTTCCACAAACGAGAGGTCCAATCGCGCTCGCCCGAGCAGTGCTTAATGCAAAGCCTGCGGGTCTGCCGCGGGTTTGAGATAGCCTTCGCTCCGCAAGCGCGCCTCAGTGGTCGACCCGGCATGCAGGGTGAAGCGGGGATGCAGCCAATTTGAGCCGTGCGAATATTGCTCGCCGACGAGGAGTACGTACTTGAAACCAAGCATGGACGATTTCCGATTGTTCCGGCCCTGCTTCAGCCCCACATGTCTGCGACCTTCATTATCGGCGATGCGGTGAAGGCATAATATGGAGCATCTTGCAAAATCATTGGCGAGCTCGGCGCGTAAGGCGGCAATATAAATAGGTTGCAGCGCGTTATTGTCAAGTAGTTGCCTCTGAAATGTTTCTGATTTCATTTACTTAATATTTAGTTATTATTGCGAATCGATCCACGCGCTGCGGCAAGGGACATGACCGATCCTCTCGACGCCATGAAGGCGCGCTGGAATCACGTCCAAGGCTCCTTGTTTCCCTGGCGGCGCGAGGAAGTCGAGCCGATGACCGAATTGCTCGGGCGGCTCGTCACCATTCTCGATGTGATTGGCCTCGCGGCCTTTGTTCCCGAACCGCCGAGAGGGGTCGGCCGACCGCAAGAGGATCGCCGCGCCCTGGCCAGGGCCTTCGTCGCCAAGGCCATGCTCGGCATTCCAACCACCAGCACTCTCATCGAGCGTCTTTCCATCGACAAGTCACTGCGCCGGATCCTCGGTTGGGAGCGCCGCGCGCAGGTTCCTTCGGAGGCTACATTTTCCCGAGCCTTTGCCGAATTCGCGCAAGGCGATCTGCCTGACAAAATGCACGCGGCGTTGATCGAGCGCGCGCTCGGCGGACGCATCATCGGCGCAATAGCGCGCGACGCCACAACGATCGAAGCGCGCGAGAAGCCGGTCGAGAAAAACAAGAAAAACGATCCGCCTCCGCCATCTGCCAGCGCTCCGCCGCAAAAGAAACGCGGACGCCCGCGAAAAGGCGAGGAACAGCCAAAGCCGGAGCCAACGCGTCTCGAGCGCCAAACGACGCAGAACATCGGTCAGATGCTCGCGGATTTACCCACCGCCTGCGACCTCGGCGCCAAGCGAAACAGCAAGGGCTACAAGCAGACTTGGATCGGCTACAAGCTGCACATCGATGTCGCTTGCGGCCAAATCCCGGTCTCTTGCGTGCTGACCTCGGCCTCCGTCCACGACAGCCAAGTGGCCATTCCCTTGATGACCATGACCAGCGCGCGGGTCTTTTACCTTTACGACCTGATGGACGCGGCCTATGACGCCGCCGCCATCGACAAGCAAAGCAAGGCGCTCGGCCATGTTCCGTTGATCGATCCCAATTTTCGCGGACAGCACGAAGCAAAAGCCGAATGCGCCGCGGAAGTCGCGCGCATGAAATCCATCGGCATGCCCGACACGGACGACGCGCTCTATGATTTTCGCACCATGGTCGAACGCGTCAACGCGCGATTGAAGGATGAATTCGGCGGCAGGTTCGTGCGCGTGCGCGGCGCCATCAAGGTGAAATGCCATCTGATGTTCGGCATCCTCGTCCTCGCCGTCGATCAGATATTCCGCGTCACGGCCTTCCGGCCGGCGCCGACCTGACCCGCGACCACGGCGACCCGCGTGGAGTCCTCAAAAATCACGCCCTCGATGAATTTTGCAAGAGGCTCTATGGTCAGGGCTTCGCTTCTCGCGAGCGCCTGCATTTTTCGATTTGCCGCTTTACGCCTAAATTCAAGGCCAATCATGAACGGCGGCCCTTTCGCTTTGTCGACTCTGTTATCGATATTTGACGAACTTCGGCTTCGAAACCAACCTGCCGCATTTTCTGATTAACCACAACATATTTATCCCAAATAATCTCACCACAAGCCATCTCCACGCCATTGCATTCCTGAAACGCAACATCATACCAACTCTAGCCATAAAATCCGCGTTCGCCATCTCGGATTGCATTGTGTAGAAATCACGAAGGCGTTGGATCTCATCGCAATTCAACGAGCGGTGCGGATATGGAAAACTATTAGCGATATACGGAACTAATTCATTTGCAATATAATCGCATAAGTTGAGAACGCGTCTGGCATAGACAGCGTTGTCTTTTTCTGTAATACGTAAGTCATTAATGGTATCTGCAGCAGGGATCGCATTTGATGCGGCTTGACTATGCATTCTATACTTTAGAAGGCTTTTATCGGCGAAGCGTATCCCTTTATCCAATAAATTTAATGCGACACTTAATATAGCGTCCTCATTATGTAAAGCTATTGCGGGCTCCGGAATGTATTTGAATACCCTCGTGTCATAAGCCGAGGTTGCGCCGTGAATAAAATCCATCGAATCGTCTGATTTTACAAGTTTCAGGATTTCTTTGTTGTCAGGCGGCGAGTATAGATATTCCCTCAGGAGCACACCGGAATCGTCAATGAGATCGAACCGCGAATAAAACCCCCATCCACCACTATCTCTCCAAAGCCGAACTAGGTCGTCTGTTCGATTCGGTTTAGATATATCGTCTCCCGCCGCCAGAACCATGAATTCGCTATTTGTAATTTCAACAACATTCAGAACATGCCTAACCAGCCCCAAATTAACTGGTGGTCGGTTCAGTTGCACCCGATGCGGTCCACGATACGCCGCCGCCATTTCCTGCATGATCTCAAAGGTCCGGTCCGTCGAGCAATCGTCAGACAGGATAATCTCTAACGGTTCGTATGTTTGTGAAAAGGCCCCTTCGATCGCCTCTCGCACATAACGTTCCTGATTATAAGCGAACAACGCAAAGGTCACTAACGGACGTTGACTAATTCGCTCCGCGGACTCCGCCCGTGTCTCAGGCCCCCCATTGACGTCACCCATTTTCCTACCTCGAAGGAATTTCCAGAACCCGCTATTGGGGGTAAGCTACGCGCGCGGGATGACGCCCGAGAGCAAAGCTTGACCACCCGGCACCATTCGCGCCCATTTAACCAACCGATTTCCCTCGCCCAGCCTCTTCGCCAGTCCGCGCAGGCTGAACAGCGAACCCGCCAATGTCAGCGCGCCGCCAGCAATGAACGACGCAAGATCAAAGGCAATGAAGCGCGCAGCAAAGGCGGCGACCACAAAAACGGCGGAGGCCAGAACAAGCTTGCGTGCTTCGGACGACCAGGAAAAACCGATCAACATATGCGCAACCCAGAAATTTGCCGCCATGTGAAAAGCATATGTCGCCGCAAACGCATAAGCGGCGCCGATCATCCCGAACCCCTCAACCAACCAAAAGGTGAGAAGAGCCTGCGCTCCCACGAAGATGGTCTCCGTGCTGGCAAACCAGCGCGACGCGCCCGTGGCTAGCTGAACATAGCCCAAGGGCCAAGAGACCACCCGGCCGAAGACGCCGAGCGCCATCCAGGGCAGCAGATCGGCTGCCGCGAGAAATTGTTGCGTGTAAATGAGTTTTATGGCGAGCGGCGCGAACGCCAGGGCTGCGAGCAAACCCGGTAAGGCCAGCAATATCCCAATTTCCGTCTGCTCGTTCACCGCGCGCGCAGCCAGCGATCTATCATGTATCGTCGCGGTCAGTCTGGGATAAAAGTCGGTCCCCATCGCCGAGAGCACGAAATTTGCGAATAAGCCGGAAATCGCCCAGGCCGCTTGATAAATCCCGGCCGCCTCTACTCCGAATTGGCGCGCGATGATCGAGCGCGTCAACATATCAAGCCCGGCGACAAGAACGGCGCTCCACATAAAAGCGAGTCCAAGGCCAATAAGCCGCCGAAACCCGCGCCAAGTCTCGCTCCAGTCGATAGTCACGGGCGCCACTTCGATCCGCCGTGCGAACCAATAGGAGCCGGCAAGCGATAGGAGCGCCGCGACAATCAGCGCCGGGACGATGCCCGCTTGCCCCAAAGCAAAATAGATGAGGACCGTCACCAAGGAGCCCACAAGCGCGCCAAACACATTGGCGCGGGCCAAATCGCCGATCCGCCGCAGACCTTGCAAAAGCGCAAGCTGACCGGAGCTTATCGCGCTCAAAAGGAGCGTCGAGCCGAGCCAAGCGATGGTGCCGGCGTGTTTTGGCGAACCGGTCATTAAGGTGCTGATCTGCTCGCGGAAGAGAATCGCCAGCACCCAGCCGAGCAGCCCGGTCGCCCAACAGACACGCCGCAAAACTATCACCGTGCGCGCAGCCTCCTCCGCGTTATCCTGGCCATAAGCGCGGACAATTTCGCGAACGGCGCCGGCGCTAACGCCCATCCCGGAAACCACGCCGAGAAGACCAGTTGCAGAGGTGTATAGTCCGACCAGTCCAACGCCCGTCGGCCCCAACAACATGGCGACGAGCTTGACGCGAGCCAAACCAATTAGGTAATTCACTGCCTGGGCGCCGCCTATGATAGAGGACGCGCGCAGAATTTGTGAATAAGAGTTTCCGCTCATACTGGCAAAGCTTTTATTATGCGAGCTGGGTTGCCGCCTGCGACAACTCCCGAAGGAATATCCTTTACGACAACGGACCCATTCGCCACAACTGCACCCCGCCCTATCGTGACCCCCTTCAAAACGCGAACGTTTGATCCAATAAAAACATCATCTTCGATTACAACGGGTTCCGCCCACTCCGCGCAGGATTTTAGCCGATCCTCGACACGTAGGCCATGGAAATTGCTGTCCATAATCTCAACATTCGCGCCAATCAAAACCCGGCGGCCAATCGTAATTGAGGTGTGCTCGGCGATTGCGCTGAAACCATTGTTAATGATGGTTCCGTCCCCGATGACAATCCGCGCGCGTTTCGTTCGCGCCTCGATGTAAGCGTAGGTTGAAAAAAAAAGCGGAGACGGAAAATATCCAATCTGAACTTTACCTAGGAAATGAATTTCACCATGACCTCCCGCTTGCAACGGCTGTTCAATAATCGGATTACCTCGCACTTCGGCAGTAGAAATATATTTATATATAACTATTCGTAGTTTTTTGAAAACCACAAACGTTATCCGCCTTCTTAAATCGAGAATTTTATTAGCGTACGGCTGATATGACATGCTTGATCACTCCATCTAAATGATCTTCACGCAAGTGCGGCCCCATAGGTAGGCTCAACACCTCGTCCGCAATACGCTCTGCAATGGGAAACTTTCTCTGCATAAAGTCTAAACCTTTGTAAGCACCTTGCAAGTGCGGCGGAATGGGATAATGAATCAACGTTCCCACGCCTGCGTCAGCCAACGTCTGTTGCACGACGTCGCGGCGCGCGCTGCGAATGACGTAAAGGTGCCATACCGGCGCAGCCCATTCCGGCACCTCGGGAAGCGTCAAGGCGCACTCGCGAAGACCTTGCCGATACTGGTCCGCAATCGCGGCGCGGCGGCCATTCCATTCATCGAGATGAGCGAGCTTGACCCGCAAAATCGCGGCTTGCAGCGGGTCCAGGCGGCTATTGAAGCCCTGCACTTCATTAACGTATTTCACTCGCGACCCATAGTTGCGCAGCACGCGGATGCGGTCGGCGATCGCCGGGTCATTCGTCGTGACCGCGCCGCCATCGCCCATGGCGCCGAGGTTCTTGCTGGGGTAAAAGCTCCAGGCCACCGCATCTCCATGCGCGCCCAGGCGAAAACCCTTGTAGCGCGCGCCATGGGCCTGGGCGGCGTCCTCGAGCACGTAAACCCTGTGCTTCCTGGCGATTGCAAGGATCGGATCGAGGTCTGCCGGCTGACCGTAAAGATGCACTGGCAGGATTACCCTCGTGCGGGGCGTGATCGCCGCCTCGATCAAAGCGGGATTTAGATTGTAGGTGCGCTCGTCAGGCTCGACGGGAACCGGAATCGCCCCGCATTGGCTGACAGCAAGCCAAGTGGCGATATAGGTGTTGGACGGCACGATGACTTCATCGCCCGGGGCGACGCCGACCGCGCGCAAAGCAAGGTGCAGGGCGTCGAGCCCGTTCGCGACGCCGACGCAGTGAGCGGCTCCACAGTAAGATGCGTAATCGGCTTCAAAGTCTTCAACCTCCGGTCCGCCTATAAACCATCCTGATTTAACGACACGCGCGACCGCCTCTTCCAGTTCATCCTTCAGTTCGAGGTAAGGCGCCTTCATGTCTAGGAAGGGAATCATGCTTGCTCCTCCGCCAATCTGCGAAACTCCGCGTAATCGCGAATGTAATCCGCGGTATCGTAGTAATGTGATGCAAACACGAGCAGCACCGCGTCGCCCGAGTACTTGTACTGAATGCCCCAAACCAACGGCGGCAGATACAAGCCCACATTGGGTTGGTCGAGCACGAACTCCTGCCTATGAATGCCGTCGTCGGCCACTACTGCACAACTGCCCCGTACACAGACGAGAAACTGATGGCACTCACGATGCGCATGTTCGCCGCGCGTTTCGATGCTGGGCACGTCAAACACGAGAAAGTACCGCTTTACCGCGAAGGGGATGCTCCGTTCGAACTCGCCCACCGTAAGGCTACCGCGAATGTCGGTAGCACGAGGCATGAGGTGCAGTGACACCCCGCTTACCTCAGTAGGACAGGCGCCGATATCAGCTGCCAATCGGTCGCTAATTGAAGCCCTCTGTTGGATCGCTTCCACGTATCCAATAATCTTAGCCGGATTACCAACGACGATGGCGTTTGGCGGGACCGAGCGAGTTACCACCGCGCCCGCGCCCACCATGGCTTTACTGCCGATGGTGACGCCGGGCAGCAGGACTGCTCCCGCGCCAATCGATGCACCCGATTCCAGAATGGTCTGCGAAAATTGCTCAGGCTTTTTTTTGCTGCGTGGAAACCTGTCGTTTGCGAAGGAAACGTTCGGCCCAACGAAAACATCGTCGCCCAATCGTAGCCCGTTCCAAAGTTGCACGCCGCTCTTCAAAGTGACTCGGTCCCCGACAACGACTTCGCTCTCAATCAGGCAATGCGCGCAAATATTGCAGTCCGCGCCGATCACGGCACCCCTCAAAACGACGACGAATTGCCAAATTCGCGTGCCCAGGCCGATCGAATTCGAAGCTACGTCGGCAAGCGGATGAATGAAGGTTTCTTTCACTGGCTGATCCCGTTGTTCGATGGACTCAAGCTATCGACATCAATAGGCTACACTGAATGCTTCGTACTGCGTGTTCCCGAGCGCGCCCGTCGCTGTCGCCGCTCGAACATAGACGGAGCACATGTGCGCGCCGTTGTCCCGGCAATCGCCGTCAGGTCCCACGGTCACGAGAAAGGGCTGGTTGCACTTCCGCACCCGCCAGGGCACGGTCTCGCGCCCATTGCTGACCACCTTGAATTCGCATGTCCCGAGCGTGAAAGGCGCGGGCCGCGCCAATTCGCGATCCATTGGCGTCACCTCGAAATCAGCCTTCTGACCCTCATGCGTAACCGGCGAGCGGATTTGCGAGCTCGGCTTCGCGCAAAAACTCGTGTCGCCACGCGCGAACAGCTTGGCGTTTTCGAACCAGTCCGAGTCCCCCCTGGGCCCCGGGATCCAGCCCGGGAAACCGTCGAGATTCCAGAAACCCCATGTATCGAAAGCGGTCAGCTCGTTGCCGGCGCAGAGAGCCCTCGTATTGTATACGAGAAG
>DATBQJ010000169.1:0-2389 GCA_036560885.1 Methylocella sp. | reverse complement strand
GAACTCCGCGACGGGCGCCGCGAGCCTCTCTCGCGACCTCCATCCCGTCCCGGAAAACCGGGCCGAACTCTCACTCTCGGATTCCAAAGACCCCGATCGGCGTAAATACAAACGGCCGCATCGCCGACCCCGGAAATTGCGCCATCCGGCCCGAACGCTCCCCGCGAACGCACTGTTGTATCCGGTCTTGCGCTCTCTGGCGCTTACATTGCCGGCTCAAAATGCCGCTGTAAGCAAAAAACGCCCCGACGGGCGCCTTGTAACTTCTTGCATTTGTTGAGGGAAACTGGAGCGGGCGAAGGGATTCGAACCCTCGACCCCAACCTTGGCAAGGTAGGTCTGATGGCTTACTGACGTTTCCCTGCATTTTACTACCATCCTATTAACTTGAATTAAATGGATTTCTCTCTTACTCTCCTTTACCAGCGATGGAGCGGGCTTGTCTTTTCGTGCTTCCCCATTGCTTCCCCGAGGCTCGGAGGCGGCAGACAATGGCGAAATTGACAAAACGCGTCGTCGATGCGCTCAAGCCGGACCCTGCCCGCGATATCTTTGTGTGGGACGAGGCGCTGAAAGGCTTCGGACTGCGCATGAAGCCGTCCGGCGCCGCCTCATACATCGTCCAATACCGGACTCGGCAGGGCCAGACGCGGCGGCTCGCCTTCGCCAAGGTCGGCACGCTGGCACCGGAAGAGGCGCGAACCGAGGCACGGCTGCTGCTTGCCGAAGCCCAAAAGGGTTCCGACCCCTCGGCGCAACGTCACGCGGAGCGCGAGGCGCTCACGGTCGAGCACCTTTGCAGCCAATACCTCGAAGCGGCGCGCAAGGGGCTCGTTTGTGTGCGGTCCGGCAAAGCAAAGCGCCCCTCGACCGTCGCAATCGACGAAGGTCGCGTCTCGCGCCACATTGTCCCGTTGATCGGGTCTAAGGTCGCCAACACGCTCGTTAGCACCGACGTGCAGCGGATGGCCGACGCCATCGCAGCCGGAAAGACCGCCGCAATAATCAAAACCAAGGCCCGCGGCGTCGCTCGCGTCACCGGCGGACAGGTCGCGGCCAAGCGCGTCGTCGGACTGCTTGGGGGTATCTGGAGTTGGGCCGCGAAGCGCGGGCTCGTCGGCGGGCCTAATCCCGCGCGTGGGCTCGACCTTCGCGCGGACAAGCCGAAGGATCGCACGCTAACGACTGGCGAACTGGCGAGCCTCGGCGATGCGATGCGCAACCATGCAGAGCGTTGGCCGCTGGCCTGCGGCGCGCTGCGACTGATTGCGCTTACTGCGCTGCGGCGCGGAGAAGCCTATGGGCTGCGCTGGCGGGAGATCGACTCCGATGGCTCATGCCTGCGTCTGATCGACTCAAAGACTGGACGCTCAACCCGCCCGATTGGCGAGGCGGCGCTCAAACATTTGCGCTCCCTTCCGAAGCTCCATGATGAATATGTATTTCCGGGGCGGGGCGGCGACGGAGGCGCGGACCTTAAAAAGCAGGTTGCGGCCATGTTTGATGCAGCGGGTTTAAAAGACGCGCGAGGGCATGATCTTCGAAGGAGCTTCGCGTCAATCGCCGCCGAACTAGGCTACTCCGATGCGACGATCGGGGAATTGCTAGGACACGCGCGGCGGGGCGTCACGGCGGTTCATTATATCCGCAGGCCGGATGCCGCGCTGATAGCGGCGGCCGACCGCGTTGCCGAGCGCATCGCGGCCGCGATGGATGGTGGGAGGGGCGCCGAAGTTGTATCGCTTCCGAAGGTGAGGCGGCGATAGCCATGGATGAAACTAGAGTCTCATTCAACCCGAAATCCACGGAAGAAAAGGTGTTGCAGTTTGTCAACATTTTGGAGAACGCAGCACGCTTTGCTTTGTCATCCAATGCGATGCCCGTTCCTGCGGACGACAGAAAAATGGTGGAGCGATCATTGAGGAAATTGCGCCCGGCTTTCGACGAACTTGAGAAGATCGTCGAGCCGCTGCGCGCTTGCGACCCAGATGGAGTGAACAACGGATTTGAAGCGATCTACCAACTGATGTCGGCGTCGTTTGCTATCGGCGTCGCCGGCGCGTTTATGAAAAGTGCCAAGAATTTGTTTAAAAAAGAGAGAGCACGCGAGCATGGAAAAAAGAGCGGCGAACAACGACGTAAAGACGCCGAGATTACGTGGCGACCGCACGCCCTGGAACTCGCAAAAAGAATTCAGGCCGAAAAACCGAACATCTCCCAACTCGATCTGGCGGCCGAAATTGCCAATCGCTGGCGACTGAAAATCCCTTGTCCGAAATCTCAATTGGTCAACGCTATTTCTGGCTGGCAGAAAGTAAGAGCACTAGCGAGGCCGAGTAGGTTACGAACTAGTTCAAGCTACTGCGCGAACTAGTTAACCTGTTTTCGC
>DATBQJ010000168.1:0-9641 GCA_036560885.1 Methylocella sp. | reverse complement strand
GGCCTCTGCCCGCCTCCCGTAGCGCTGTCAGCCACTCCGAATTGGATCTTTGTCTCATGTGTCGGTCACCATGGCTTTATATGCTATATTCTGTTGTCAACACCTGTGCGGCAATAGTTTAACGGCAATATAGTATCGGGCTGGAATAAATGACATTCATTTTTAGGTATGTTCAACCCTCCGCTTTTGGGTGCTGAGCGGACGTTTATTTTGTCGCCCCAAGACGGCGGCATGCCAGAATCCAAAATCATATATGGAACTTCTTATCCCCGCCAACGCTGTGCGGCGGCGTGGGTTGGCTTGGCCTCGACCCAACCGCCCGCGCCCTTACCGGCCAAATGTCGCTTCTTCCAGAACGGCGCCTCGGTCTTCAAATAATCCATCAAAAAAGACGCCGCCGCGAAAGCGTCACCGCGATGTTGGCTCGCGGTGATGACGAGAACGATCCCTTCGCCCGGCCGAATCAAACCATAGCGGTGTATGGCGAGGATAGCTTCGAGCGGCCAGTGGGCGGCGGCCTCAAGGGCAGCGCGGGTGATCTCTTCTGAGATCAGGGCCAGTTTCGGGGTCGGCTACGTCGCCGACCGTGCAATATGTTGCATTAATCCCACACTCGCCATTCATTAACGCGTCGGGCGAGACTTTGACGAAGTTTGGACGAAATGCCGGGACACTAGCGTCTCCAGTAGAAGGAGGCATGCCCGCGCGTTAACGCGTAAAGCTGCGGCTCGAGGAACTCTTAATACCCGCATTTCCGACCCGACGAGAGAAGTAATGAACGGACTTTACGTCTACTCAATAATGGCTGCTGGGTCTCTCTTCGCTCTGGTCATTTGGATCTCGCGTCGCCGCGAGATGACATCGTTTGGACAGGAAGAAATTACCTTTTTGTTCGGTGCAATCGCGATTGGGGCAGTCATGACGACTGGCCTGTCTGTCCATTTAGCGCAGCAAAACACCAATCCCGCTCCAATAGCCATTCCGTCCGATAAACAAGTTTCCTTCGAGGAGTTTTCCGATACTTCACAAAATTCTCGACAACAACCGTCTCAAGCTGCATTGCCATACGCGGCACCGGAAAGCGACGTTCTTTATAATACGCCCACCAAACCGCAAATGTCGGATAACCCGGGGGGACCCGGCTTATATGGGCCTTGGAGCCAGGACCAGACTGCAGCGGCAGGCCTCGATTTCAATATGCCGGGGCTTGGCGGAGGGACACCAACAACAAGCGCCGCGGCGTCGATAGCCGTTTATGACATCTCAGCACATGCAGTCTATCTTCCCGACGGCACGAATTTGGAAGCGCATTCAGGCCTAGGCAGCAGGTTGGATGATCCGCGTTATGTACATGAACGTATGCGCGGGGCGACGCCGCCCAATGTCTATGAGCTCGCGTTAAGAGAAAAGACTTTCCACGGGGTTCAAGCGTTGCGCCTCAAACCTGTCGGCGGTGGGAACACATTTGGACGATCAGGTCTTCTCGCGCACACTTACATGCTCGGCCCAAAGGGTGAGTCCAACGGATGTGTAGTCTTCAAGAACTACAATGCGTTTTTGCAGGCATTTCAAACTGGTCAAGTCAAACATCTAATCGTGGTGGACAATCTGGAGGTCGGTAAGAAGTACGAGCTCACTGCAGCGCAGGTCTCCTCCGCACCAATAATGCACGTTACTTATTTGAGTGACGCCAACGCCACCGCGCAGCATGACAAGAATTTCGACGATGCCATTTTCCACGAGCCGCTGGAATTGCCAGTGCCGCCCCCGCGGCCCACAGACGTTATGCCGCCCCGGCGGCCCGCAGACATTAACGTCGGGCCCTTGCGGCTGAAGGAGCGCAGGACGGCCGCGCTAATGTCACCGGCGCTGAGGCGTAGGGAAACACATCATGGCTGGGACCGATCTGTAAAAATCGCCCGTCTTGTAAATCGGCACGTTCACGCAAATGCCCATAAGACCGCTCAGCGCAGCCATTGGCATGTCGTTCCAGTTGGCATCCTTCGGGAAGCACGTCGGTAACCTTTGCACCAGTGCGCTATTGTTTGCGATCGTGTGATCCTTGGCCACAGAAACTACCAGAAGCGTAACAGAAAACCCGACGTAGCCGCCGGTGGGACAGTCGATATCCTCGCCCGCGTTGTGGCTTCTAACGCAACTTCACCGTGAGGTCGGTGCCAACGGGCCCCGTCTCTCCGCTGGGCGGCTGGTCGGAAATGATGAGCGAGGCGCCCGTCCACAGACGCTCCGCGATCCGGTCGCGAACATCCTGGGCAATCTCGATGCGCTCGAGCGCATCGGCGGCACTCGACGGAGACCCGTACAGTTTCGGCGTTGCCACGACTTCTTCCTCTACCGAGGCCATTTTCAGCTGAGACTCGCCCCGTTCTGCAGCAAACCTGGCCGGGATCGACACGACCGACCATTTGAGCGAAGTCCCATCGCCCTCCACCGCTGTCGCGATATAAAGGTGCGAACCAAGCGGCGTCTCCGGATCACGCACGCTCGCTGGCGCGTCGAACAGTGGCGCCAGTCCCTGGCGCACGTAAATCCGCTGATCTTTTTTGCTGATCAGTATGGACAGGGGCAACATTTGCCGCAGAGCTTCCTTCTCGGCACTCGCGGCGGCGCTGAAAGCCGATGTCGCATCGTTCAAGCGTCGAACGGCGTCCGCCAAGTCAGCGGCCTTGGCGGCTGAAGCCGTTTCTGCGGCCCCGAGCTTTGCCTCTGCATCGGCGAGTGCTGCCTCGGTGTTCGTTTTCGCTGTTGCCGCCGCAACCGTGGCGGCCGCCGGTTCGTGCGCCCTGGACAGGGGGTCAGCCGCGGACCTGCCGGAGGCATTGCCATCGGCGCCCTTGAGCTCGGCCACTAGGATGGACTCCTGTTGCTTGGCGTTCGCGGCCTCCACTGCCATATCGTATGCCTTGGCCGCGATTTCTGCTTGCGCCTCAGCTGAAGAGTGGGCAGCTTCGGCCGCTATGAGCTCCGCCGCCGAGCGAGTCGCTTCCCGCTGCGCCACGCGAACGGCCGCGGACGTCTCCTTTATGGTCTTGACGGCCTCGGCCCTTTCGGCCACAGCCTTGGCCTTGAGCTGTTCGGCGTATTGATGTGGGTTGATCAGAGGCGGCTGGCCGAAGGCGAGAGCCGCTCGCGGCGAGTCGGGAGCCGCTTGGTCGGCTTCCGCCGCAACCCGCATCTTTGGCGCGGGCAGCAGGGGATGCGTGAATTCAATCGGCGTCACTTCCTGCGGCGAGATGACGACGCGCTCGCCGATCTTGGTCATTCCCCAAAGTTTGAAGGCGAACTCTGCAGGGAGCCGGATGCAACCGTGCGAGGCCGGATGACCGGGTACAACGCCGAGATGCATGGCAATGCCAGACCATGTGATGCGCTGCATGAACGGCATCGGGGCGTCAGAGTAGATATTCGAGCGATGGAATCGCTCGCGGCCGATTATGGTGAACACCCCCTTGGGCGTTGGATGGCCGGGCATGCCAGTTGAAATCGCCGATCGGGCGACGAGCCCCTGGTTATTGTATATGGATACGTGCTGGTCAGCGATCGAAATGACAGCAAACAGCGGCCGCTCCAAATTAACGATTTCGGCGGTCTTTGCCCCTGGTGCAGAGGGTGCATCGCCTATTTTCGAGCTGCTATGGCCGTGTGCTTTGCGTGGGGTCCAAGGCTGGTCAATGTCAAACGGCGCGGGGTAACCCCGCGCCATTGTCGACGTCGCCTCGAAACCGAAGGCCTTCGTCGCAGCGCAAACGGCGAAGACCGTCGCAATAGTGCAAGCGCAGCACAGGTGGTGCGCCACACCAGAAACTCTCGTAAGATTCGGATTCTTCATGATCTCAATTGTCCTGAGACCGGGTTTTGGCGTTTTGTCAGCTCGAATGCATAACGCTCAAACCCCTCATGCCTGACGCGATATGCTATGGAATCATATTTATTGGTTAACGCGCTAAGAGCTTAAGCGGTTCCATTTCGGGCGAACACGAATGGGATTCGCTAAGCGAGCTCGAGAAGCGGGCGTTAGTGAAGTGGCAGGCGCCCGCGCGTGAGAGCGCGCGTGAGAGAGAGATTCATGCGAATCTGGGTTGCCTTAAATCAGTGAAACTACTCGCAAATCAGTGAAACTAACCTTTTGATCTCAGGTGGCGTCCATTCCCACTAAGAGGCTGAGTTCCGCTCCTGGCGCAAAGCAGCCGTTGTGCGTACGCTATTTGGCACCCAAGGATGGCGGCAAGCTGAAATTCAAAATGACCGGGTACCCCACAATTCTCAGTCACGCCACTTTTGCGCCGCCGCCTCATCTTGCGCGTTCGCCTCGACCCAACCGCCCGCGCCCTTGCCGGCCAAATGCCGCTTCTTCCAAAACGGCGCCTCGGTCTTCAAATAATCCATCAAAAAAGATGCTGCCGCGAAAGCCTCGGCGCGATGCTGGCTCGCGGTGATGACGAGAACGATTCCCTCGCCCGGCCGGATCAAACCATAGCGGTGCACGGCGAGGATAGCTTCGAGCGGCCAGCGGGCGGCCGCCTCAAGGGCGGCGCGGTGGATTTCTGCCTCCGCCATGCCGGGATAATGCTCGATTTCGAGCGCCACAAGTGCGCCGCCCTCGTCGCGGCAAAGCCCGGTAAAACTTACCAGCGCGCCAATATTGGTGCATCCTTGCGTCAGCCGGGCGGCTTCGGCCGCAACATCGAAGCTTTCCTTCTGAACGCGCACGACTAGCCGCGCCGCCACGCCCTCATCCCCCGGTCATCGGCGGAAAAAAGGCGATCTCCCGCGCGTTCCCGATCAAGGCGTCGTGCTTGACATGGGTGCGGTCGAGCGCCGCGCGCATCGTTTTTAAATGCGCGAAAGCGGCGGCATAGTTTTCTCCCTGGCCGCTCAGCCACGCCATAAGTTCGGCGACGGTTTTAATGTTTCCGGGGGGCGCGATTTCTTCCTCGGCCTTGCCGATGCGTTCGCGCACCCATGCGAAATAGAGGGCTTTCATGGCGTCTCGCCGATGATTTCCTTCAGACCGGCCTTCAAATAGTCCCAGCCGGTGTAGAGCGTGAGTAACGCTGATAGCCAAAGCAGGACCAACCCGATTGTCGTGACGCCAGGGATGATTTCGTCCCCCGAAGGACCGGCGATGAGAAAGCCGAGCGCGCCGAGCTGTAGCGCGGTTTTCCATTTGGCGACCTTGCTCACCGGAACCGACACCTTGAGATCAGCCAAGAACTCGCGCAGCCCGGACACCAGAATCTCCCGGCAAAGTATGACGATCGCGGCGGACAGCGAATAGCTGGCGATGGTATGATCGGCGACGAGCATCATCAGGACGGCGGAGACGAGCAGTTTGTCGGCGATCGGATCGAGCATTTGGCCGAGCCGCGATTGCTGCGACCACGCGCGGGCTAAATAACCATCGAGAAAATCGGTGATCCCGGCGGCAATGAAAATGCCGAGCGCGACCCAGCGCAACCACGCAATCTCGGGCCAAAAGAGGCAGCCGGCCACGCCCGGCACCGCCGCCACCCGCCCATAGGTCAGGATATTCGGTACGCTCCAGGCTAGGCCCGGACTTCTCGCTAGGATTGTGATCGCCATGGCCAGGGCAACACTCTCTCCGAGGCTCGAATCATAGGCCACACGCGCTCCGCCACGCCGGAGCGACCGCGCCGGCAACGTATGGTAAGCCTATTATCTGCCACGTTCGTGAAAAAAATCATAGACCAGCCGTGCGGTTGCGGCATTTATTCCGGGGATTTTCGCAAAATCCGAGAGGGCCGCGCGGGAAATCGCCTTGGCGGTGCCGAAAGCGTGGAGAAGCGCCCGCTTGCGCGCCGGGCCGACCCCTTGGATTTCGTCGAGTGGGCTTTTGGTGAATTCCTTTTTGCGGCGCGCCCGATGGGTTCCGATCGCGAAACGATGCGCCTCGTCGCGCAGCCGCTGCACGAAGTAAAGCGCCGGATCGCGCGGAGACAGCCTGGACGGCGCCCTGCCAGCCATAAAAAAACGCTCCCGCCCGGCGTTGCGATCCGGGCCCTTGGCAATCGCCACGACCGCGATGCCGGTAACACCAAGCTCCATCAAAACCCCTTGCGCGGCGTCGAATTGTCCCTGGCCGCCGTCGATAAGGATGAGGTCCGGCCTTTCCGGGAACGTGGCCTTGTCATCGCCTCCAGTGCCACCCGTCTCCGGCGCAGGCGCGGCAGCGTCCTTCATGAGCCGTGCGAAGCGCCGCCGCAGGACTTCCCGCATCATGGCGTAATCGTCCCCTGGCGCCGAATCGCGGTTCTGGATGTTAAACGTGCGATAATGCATTTTCATGAACCCGTCCGCGCCCGCAACAATCATCGCGCCAACAGCGTTCGCTCCCATAATATGGGAATTATCGTAGACCTCGATCCGGCGCGGCGCGCGGGCAAGGCCAAAAGCCTGGCCAAGCGCGGCGAGGAGATTGGACTGCGAAGCGGCCTCGGACAATTTGCGTCCCAAGGCCTCGCCGGCATTTTGCCGGGCATGTTCGACCAAATCCCTTTTTTCGCCTTTTCGAGGCACGGCGATCTCAATTTTGTGGCCGGAGCGTTCGCGCAAGGCCTCCGCGAGCACGCCGCGATTCTCGATTTCCTGGGAAAGCAGTATGAGGCGCGGCGGCGGCTTGTCCGCATAAAACTGCGCCACAAACGAATCGAGGACCTCGCCCGGCGCAAGGCTCATGCCGGGGCGCGGAAAATAGGCGCGGTTGCCCCAATTCTGAAAGGTCCGGAAGAAAAACACCTCGACACAAAATTGTCCGGCTTGTTCGGCGATGGCGAAGACATCCGCCTCTTCGACGGTTTTGGGGTTGATCCCTTGCGCGCCTTGGATGGCGGAAAGCGCACTGATGCGGTCGCGCAGCCTGGCTGCGCGTTCAAACTCCATCGCGGCCGACGCGGCTGCCATGTCTTGCGCAAGGCCGTTACACACCGCTCGGCTCTTGCCGGACAAAAACGCGCGGGCCTCGGCCACGAGTTTGGCGTAGTCGGCTTCGCTAATTTCCCCGGTGCAGGGCGCCGAGCAGCGCTTGATCTGATAAAGCAAGCATGGCCGCGTGCGATTGGCGTAAAAGCTGTCCGTGCAGGAGCGCAATAGAAAAGCCCGCTCCATGGCGTTCAAGGTGCGATTGACGGCCCAGACACTCGCGAAGGGACCGAAATACGTGCCCTTCCGGTTGCGTGCGCCGCGATGCTTGGCGAGTTGCGGCGCGGCATGATCACCGGTAATCAAAATATAAGGAAACGACTTGTCGTCGCGCATCAAGACATTGAAGCGCGGCTTCATCTGCTTGATGAAATTCGTCTCGAGAAGAAGCGCCTCGGTCTCGGTCCCGGTTGAAACGAAAACCATCGACGCGGTCAGCGCGATCATCCTTGCGATTCGGGTTGTATGGCCGGAAGACCGCGTATAGCTCGCGATCCGCTTGCGGACGCTTTTTGCCTTGCCGACATAGAGAACTTCGCCATTGGCGGCGATCATCCGGTAGACGCCCGGTCCAACCGGAGCATGTTCCCAGTGGTCCCGGATGACTTCGGCGCCACGGCGGAGAGAGGCGGGGGCGGCATCGGCGGCCAAATCCTGTGCGGCGTCCGGATCGTCCGGGGGCGCGGCGGCACCGTCGAGGTTTTCTGGCGACGATGGCAAATGTAACCGGTTTTTTTGAATACGCGGCATGGATACGGATTTAGGCGATCCCGCCCGGCGTGAAAAGCCTCGTACGAAAGGGAGAGTCTCGGTTTAAAATTTGCCGCCGATCCGCTCAGGTCGTGTGCAGACGCCGCATCCCTCCCCTATGCGGAAGTCCAGAACAGAGTTCTCAATGACGGGAGTTGACCCAAGGCGGAGTCGGGGCGGCCCAAATTTCTGTGATGCACAATGCCATTTCGCTCGCAGTTATGCGGCCACTAAAACATTGATGTTGGCGGGCGACACATTTGAGGCGACCATTGCCTTGGCGAAGAATCAGATTGCTGCTTACGCCGGATTGGCAACAATATATAGATTGGTTGGAAAGGAAGCGGAAGCGCACATGTATGCTACGCTAGGCTTATCTAATTTGGAAAAAATGCGAAAGGACCCCGCGTAGCATGCGCCCCGCAATAGGACCATCTTCTCTGCCGACATCTTCGACCAAATGGAACAGCAACTGCGCGCATGCCTGGCGAACAAGTAAGTTAGGCATTGCTCGCACGATCTATGGAGCTAAAGGATCGTGAGTGCGCTCGAGAGTACATTACAAATAAGCAAAATCGCGGCTGCACAACGACAACTGGACGCGGCGATTCGGATGTTTTTTCAAAGAGAAGATGAATTGGCAATCCATACTGTTGCGGCCGCAGCTTTTCAAATCCTTCGAGATGTAACGAAGCAGCGCGGCGGTCACTTTACCAGTGAAGTATTCAGGTCAGGCATATTGCGCATCGCCCAACAGTATGTCCAAGGGACGCTACCCCCGGACAAAAAAGCGATGATCGAGGGAAGTAGTTTGATGCCAACTATCGCAGAATTGGCCGAACACGTTCGTATGCAGGGGGATAGTTTTGATAAAGAGCGCATACACGTCAATGTCTCCGAGAAGGATGAACATAAGCTTTGGCTGTCCAAAACCACGGTATTCCTCAAGCACGCCGAGCGGGACTCGGATGATTTTCTTTCTGCGGATAACTTAGATAATGAGAAAATGCTGATCGGGACGTGCGCTGCATATGTTGAACTGATGAATCAGCCGACGCCTGAAATTACGGCATACTTCGCCTTTTGGTCCGTCCGGAACAATTCTGCGCATGACATGGCGGATGAAGTGCAACCATTTGCACAGCAGCTTGAAGTTGCGGAAGAATCGCAGAGATATGAAATGTTTAGAAAATTTATTCAGAACAGAAAAACCCACATTTTGACGTAGCTACCGAGTGAGCCGCGTTGCTACCGGCCGTCGAGCCGCACGAAGCGCAGCCATCATCTTCGCTGAAATGAGGGCCTTCTTGCAGTGGCGTTTGTCTCTTTCTCGCGTCTTGGATCGATCGGTCACACCATCAATTCGCTACCTTGCAATGTCGGGCAGCGGAACTGGAAGCACGCGACGTGCTTCCGCTTGACCAAAATTGCGGTGAAGGCGCTCATCCCCTGGTACCGCGTTGATTTCGGCCTCAGAACCCGCCTTCAACAAAACTGCGGCCGGGTGTTGTCCCGGCCGCAGTCTCGTCGAAGCCGCCACATCGGCCCGCGTGGCTAAACTCTATTCCACTGTTCCCCGCGCGCGGCCGCCGGAGACCCTGCAGGAACAGCCATTTCCGACCCACGATGATTGGGTGAGCAAGCAAGTCTTCACGGGAGTCGCGCAATAATTACCGCCGACTGCCACGCTTCGGCCGGTCATCAGAGGCGCCGTCGCGGCAGCGGCTACTGCCACAGGTGCGGCCGCAGCGGCCGCTAATCCGGATCCATAACCATAGCCATAATTATAAGGGTATCCGTAGCCATATCCATAATCATATGGATACCCGTAGCCATAGGCATAGTCATAAGGGTACCCCAGGCCTGCCAAGCCTAGGCCTAGTCCAAGGCCACCCCATCCCCATCCATTGTTCCAACCCCATCCATTGTTC
>DATBQJ010000167.1:0-4718 GCA_036560885.1 Methylocella sp. | reverse complement strand
CGACGCATCGTTCGCGGGTCAAGGCGTGATTGCCGAATGTTTCGGTCTTTCAGGCCTCAAGGGATACCGGACCGGAGGGTCGATCCACTTCATCATCAATAATCAAATCGGCTTCACCACCTCGCCACGCTATTCGCGGTCCTCACCCTACCCGTCGGATACCGCAAAAATGATCGGGGCGCCAATCATTCACGTCAACGGCGATGACCCCGAGGCGGTCGTCTATGCCGCGAAGATCGCGATCGAGTTCCGGCAAGAATTCCATAAGCCGGTAGTCATCGATATGTTTTGCTATCGCCGGTTCGGCCACAACGAGGGCGACGAGCCTGCCTTCACCCAGCCGGTGATGTACAAGGAGATCCATTCGCACAAGACGACGCTCCAAATATACACCGAGAAGCTCGTCGCGGAAGGCGTTTTGACCGATGGCGAGGTTGTAAAGCTGCAAGCGAATTGGCGCCATCACCTCGAAACTTCGCTTGAAGCCGGCAAATCCTTCAAGCCCGACAAGGCTGATTGGCTGGATGGCCGATGGGTGGGCCTTAAGCCGGCGGAGACCGGAGCCGAGGACGATCGCCGTGGCCGCACCGGCGTCGATCGCGCGCGGCTAGCCGAAATAGGTCTTCGCATCACTTCGGTTCCCGAAGGATTTAACGTCCACCGGACCATCCGGCGACTGCTCGACAATCGGCGCAAGATGATCGAGACCGGCGAGGGCATCGACTGGGCCATGGGCGAGGCGCTCGCTTTCGCGACGCTATTGGACGAAGGTTACCCAGTGCGGCTTTCTGGCCAGGACAGCGAGCGCGGCACTTTCTCGCAGCGGCATTCCGTCCTTGTCGATCAGGAGACGGAAGCCCGCTACATCCCTTTGAACAATGTCCGAGACGAGCAGGCGCATTTCGAAGTCATCAATTCAATGTTGTCGGAAGAAGCCGTGCTTGGCTTCGAATATGGCTATTCGCTATCCGAACCCAATGCCTTGACCGTTTGGGAAGCTCAGTTCGGCGATTTCGCCAATGGCGCCCAGGTCGTGTTCGATCAATTCATTTCGTCCGGCGAACGCAAATGGTTGCGGATGTCGGGGCTCGTCTGCCTCCTGCCGCATGGCTACGAAGGCCAGGGGCCAGAACATTCCTCGGCGCGGCTCGAACGCTATCTGCAATTATGCGCCGAGGACAATATGCAGGTGGCAAATTGCACGACGCCCGCCAATTATTTTCATATTTTGCGGCGTCAGTTGAAGCGCGATATACGCAAACCGCTGATCTTGATGACGCCAAAATCGCTGTTGCGCAATAAGCGCGCGGTCTCGCAGCTCCACGAGTTTGCCATCGGCGCCTCGTTCCATCGAATTTTGCTCGACGATGCGGAACAGAAGCAGGGCAGGACGATCTCCTTGGTGGAAGATACCAGGATACGCCGGGTGGTTTTGTGTTCCGGGAAAGTCTATTACGATCTACTCGAAGAGCGCGAAAAGCGGGCAATCGACGATGTCTATCTCCTGCGTGTCGAGCAGCTTTATCCATTCCCTTTGAAGGCCCTTGTCGCGGTCTTGTCGCGATTTAAAGGGGCCGATGTTTTGTGGTGCCAGGAGGAGCCAAAAAACATGGGCGCCTGGAATTTTGTCGATCCTTACCTTGAGTGGGTGCTTGGCCAGGCCGGCGGCAAAACCAAGCGGCCGCGTTATGTCGGCAGGCCCGCGGCGGCCTCCCCGGCGACCGGGCTCATGTCGAAACATTTGACCCAACTCAAAGCCTTCATGGACGACGTGTTCGCGGCTTGAACGGCGGCCTATTGTTATTTCGATTCGACATACTCCAAAGAAAAGCCGGAAGGGTTTGGGCGGGACATATGGCAATTGAAATCCGCGTGCCGGCCTTAGGCGAATCGGTTACTGAGGCAACCGTCGGACGGTGGTTCAAGAAGGTCGGCGAGCCGGTCAAGGCGGACGAACCAATCGTCGAACTTGAAACCGACAAGGTAACGCTCGAAGTCAACGCGCCGGCGTCCGGGGTCCTGGCTGAAATCGTCGCCAGGGATGGCGAGCCGGTTGGCGCTGGCGCTTTGCTTGGTCAGATCGGGGACGCCGCGTCCGCCGCGCCTCTCAAGGCCGAAGCCAAGCCGGTTCCGCCGCCAGCGCCGCCAGCGCCGCCTGTAAGTCCCGCGCCGGCGGCGAGTCCGGCGCCCGCCCTTCCGTCTGCAATGCCCGCCTCGCCCGCCGCGGCAAAGATCGCCGCCGATCATGGCCTCGATCCCGGCGTCGTGGAAGGGTCTGGCAAACGCGGCCAGGTCCTCAAAGGGGATGTTCTCGATTACGTGGCAAAGTCCCCGGCCCGTGCCACCACTGTCCCGCCACCATCTCCGGCGCTGGCCTCTGAGGAGGATCGCGAGGAGCGCGTGCCGATGACGCGGCTGCGCCAGACCATCGCTCGCCGGCTCAAGGACGCGCAAAATACGGCCGCCATGCTGACGACCTTCAACGAGGTCGACAT
Source organism: Methylocella sp. (assembly GCA_036560885.1). GTDB lineage: Bacteria > Pseudomonadota > Alphaproteobacteria > Rhizobiales > Beijerinckiaceae > Methylocapsa. The sequence continues at coordinate 2,223 of DATBQJ010000167.1, read as the reverse complement.
GAGCGAGGTCATCACCCTGCGCGCCCGCCACAAGGACGCGTTCGAACAGAGGCATGGCGTCAAACTCGGTTTTATGGCATTTTTCGTGAAAGCCTGCGTCGGCGCGCTGAAGGAGGTTCCCTCCGTCAATGCCGAGATCGACGGCGCAGATATCATCTACAAAAATTACTATCACCTCGGCGTCGCCGTCGGCACGGACAAGGGTCTCGTCGTGCCGGTTGTGCGCGATTGCGACAGATTGAGCCTCGCCGGCATCGAGAAAGCCATCGCCGGTCTTGGCAAGCGCGCGCGGGCAGGCCAACTCAAGATTGAGGAATTGCAGGGCGGAACCTTTACCATCACCAACGGCGGCGTCTATGGATCGCTGATGTCGACGCCGATCCTCAATGTGCCGCAATCGGGCATTTTGGGGATGCACAAAATTCAAGAGCGGCCGGTGGCGGTTGCGGGCAAGATGGAGGTCCGGCCGATGATGTACGTCGCGCTCACCTACGATCACCGCATTGTCGACGGCAAGGAGGCGGTAACTTTTCTGGTCCGGGTCAAGGAAGCGCTGGAGGACCCCGCGCGGGTGGTGCTGGATATTTGAAGAGGGCGCAAATTTCGTTCACGGTTCCGGCGTCGAGCTGGACCCGTGTCGTCGGCGCGCTAGCACCATTTCGCCGATAGAGAGAATCGAGGCGGGGTTTCGGGCGCTATCGACGCAGCTCTAAGGATGATTCGAAACGTGGACCGTTTGGTCCCTCCTTGGCTGGAGATCGTTATGGTTCAGGGTGAGGATTACGTCATTCGCGGAGGCGCCGCTGGCAGGGAACGCCTCAGGATACTCTCCCGCATCATGTACTCGAGCACGGCGTCACTGTTTGATCGCTTCCGCTTCAAGGAAGGGCAGCAGTGCCTCGATATTGGCTGCGGCGGGGGTGATGTCACATTGGAGTTGGCCAGACGCGTAGGTCCAAGCGGCAAGGCCGTCGGCGCGGACATCGATGAGACGCAACTCGACATCGCGCGCCGCGAAGTGGATGCGAAGGGCATTCGCAATGTGGAGTTTCGCTCGCTCGACATACGAACCGCGGAAGAGGACATTGGCTCTGTGTTCGACGTTGTCTATGCCCGCTTCCTACTCACCCATCTCGACGACCCATCTCGCGCCGTCGCGGCGTTTTATCGCTATTTGCGCCCCGGCGGACTCGTCATTGTCGAGGATATAGATTTCAGCGGTTATTTCACCTATCCCGAATCCGAAGCGTTTCAACGCTATAAGGAACTCTATTGCACTTTGGTGCGAAGTCGCGGCGGTGATCCGAACATAGGGCCACGCTTGCCCTTTCTGCTGACCGACGGCGGTTTTGAGAAGGTGGATATAAACCTTGTTCAACCGATCGGAACAAAGGGCGAGGTCAAACTTTTAAACGTTATCACCTTGGAAAATATTGCTGACGCTATCCTGCGGGATGGCCTTGCCTTGCGGCAAGAAATCGACACCTGGGTACAGGAACTCAACCGCTTCGCGGAAAATCCGCGAACCGTGGCGGGAGTGCCGCGCGTCATTCAGGCCTGGGGCCACCGGCCGGCCGCCAGCCAATTCGGACATACCTGATGACCTATGATCTCATCGTTATTGGAACCGGCCCCGGCGGCTATGTCTGCGGGATCCGCGCGGCGCAGCTCGGCCTAAAGGTCGCTGTCGTGGAAAAACGCAAGACGCATGGCGGCACTTGCCTCAACATCGGCTGCATCCCTTCGAAGGCGCTGCTGCATGCGTCGGATAAATTCACTGAGGCCGCGCATGAGCTTGCCGCATTCGGCGTTATCACGGGCAAGCCGCAGCTCGACCTTCCCGCAATGATGAAGCACAAGGACGAGACGGTCGCCGCTAATGTCAACGGCATCGGCTTTCTGTTGAAGAAGCACAAGATCGACGCTTTTTTCGGGTCCGGCACGATTACGGCGCCGGGCGCGGTCGACGTGAAGGCCAATGACGGATCAACCCAAACGCTTGAGACCAAGAATATCGTCATCGCGACGGGTTCCGACGCCGCGCAACTTCCGGGCATCGAGATCGACGAAAAAACTATTCTGTCCTCGACCGGCGCGCTTTCGCTCGAAGCGGTGCCGCAAAAGCTTCTCATCGTGGGGGCGGGCATAATTGGCCTCGAGCTCGGCTCGGTCTGGCGCCGCCTTGGCGCGGCGGTGACCGTCATCGAATATTTGGACCGCATT
>DATBQJ010000166.1:0-25912 GCA_036560885.1 Methylocella sp. | reverse complement strand
ACCTTATCAGGCAGAATCACTCAACGAGTTCGAGGCGCAGTGAGACGATAGGCGGTCGACGACGCTCTACCGCGCCATGCGTCCAGAAATGGAAGCGGACATCGGCCTAAGTCCTTGAACTGCAAAGAGTAGATAAAATTGGTTGTGGGTCCCCGCAACCAAGTCAAGTCCCTGCAAACGCCTGGTTTTCGAGGGCTTTTTGTAGTGGGAATCACAACCTCAGCGCGACGGGAAGCCCCGACGATTCCGCCAATCATGAAAGTGCTCTAGCGGCTGTTCGGAAAGGCCGCCATGGAGCGTATCCGCCGCGGCGCTTTTACAAGCGTGCCGGAACTTGAGCGCGCCATCCATGACCATATCGAACTCAACAATGCCAATCCGAAGCCTTTCGGTCGGACAAATTACGCCAACGCAATCATCCTCAAGGTCAATCGCGGTCGCGCGGCGCTAAGTATGCCGAAGCTCGCGAGCCACGACCGATTGTAATCCTTTGCACGAGACACTACTCTAGCGGGAGCCGCTCTTCGAGGGCTGTGCGGCGGGCGGCCTCGACACTTCGACATCCTGCGGCCCGCGAACCCAGTAATCGATGCCGGCCCAGCGAATGTGGCGGGAGCCGAGCGCCGAAAACACGCATACCGCATGGAAGCTCCACCAGAAGGGGCGCAGCCACCGTTCGACCCGCCAGTATGTAGGCAGTCCGGCTGTCGTCGCCTCTTCCCACAACGCGAAAACGATTTTGCGCCGGCACTGGTAACGAATTTCGCCCAAAACGAGAGATACGCCAATGAGAACGGTGGCGAGGATGCTCCCGTGCAAGGCCATGCTCAGGGCAGCGAGCGCGGCGGCGATGGGGAAGAGCGTTCCGAGTGCCGCCAGCGCCCAAAGGTCACGGCTATATAGCCAGAGGATGCGATATTGGCGCCGCCCAAACGATAGAGCTTCGCGCCAACTCATGGCTACGGGCGAGAGGAGGAGAATCTGGCGCGGCGAATGTACCTCGTATCCCGCACCCTCGAAGGCACGTGTCATTTGCGCGTCGTCGCTGATCGCGCCTGTCCAGTAGCGGCGGATGTCGATGCGTTCCAGCGTCGTGCGCCGCATGGCCATCGTGCCGCCCCAGCAATGGTTAATTATCGAAGGCAGCCTCGGCACCGTCACAATGGATGCATTCGCCGCCGCGACCATAGCCGAACTCACCCGATTGTCGGACGGGATGATCCAGCGGTAACCCGTAACCGCATCGCGCCCCGTGTTGACCAGAGCGGCAACGAGCCTGGAAAGCCACTCGGGCGCCGGCAGTGTGTCAGCGTCGACGAAAGCCACGATCTCATCGCTGGGCTCGATTGCGTCGAGAGCGGCGAGCAAATTCCAGACCTTCTGACCGGTCCGTCCGGATTGGCCGGCGACAACCGTGCGAAGGGGTGCTCCTGGCCGTTTCGATTCCTCCACTGCCATTGCGAATGCAGGATCTTCCTCGGACTCGACCGCTGCGATGATCCGATAATCCGGATAGGCTTGATGGCGTAGCCGGCCGAAGAAGGCGCGCGACAGGTCCGAAGCGTTCTTCACGGCCACGACGACGACGACGGGGGGCGTGGTTCCGGGAATCTCGGTGAGCGGAAGGCCCCATGTGTAACGCCATGCCGAAACCGTGTTTGCGATCGCGATCGCGATCCACGCGGCCACAAGAATGCCGGCGATGGTAGTCATTGCAGAGTTGTGTCCTGGCTCGCCCGCCGCGCCGTGAGAAGCAGTCCCGCGCCCTCGTCCTTGGTCACCGGCGTGCCAAGCAACCAGTGAGCAAGACGGCCGCCGAGCAGGCCAAAGGCCGCGGCGGCGTGCCAAGACCCAGCACCGCGAAAATGCTCCCCCGTGCATTTGAACGGGGAGCAACGCTCGATCCAATATACGAGCGAATCATGGCCGCCCCAGGGGACATGTTCGATACCGTCAACAAGAGCATCGGCGCCGGTTGCAAGTTCGGCGAGAGCGGATCTTGTCCACCACGTCAAATGGTGGGGCGGCGCATTGAGCAGAAAATTTGGGATGCGGGTCAACGCGGATGGTACGTGCGGTACGCCAACGAAGATAAGGCCGCCGGGTTTCGCCGCTTGTACCATCTGAGCGAAAAGGGCCGCCGGTTTCCTGACATGTTCGAGAACCTGAAAGGCACAGACGGCGTCGTAAGAGCCCGCATGCTCGACAAGATGCTGAGCGAGCGTTTCGTTCCGCACGCCATCGGGCGCGCCGCCTTCGGCGAAGTGCGGGTCGAGCCCAGTGTAAGCCGCCTGCGGCACGCATGACCGGAAGCTGGCAAACCCGCACCCGACATCGAGGACGCGCGCGCCTGCTTGAATTTGCCCCGCGGCGATCAGAAACTCGTGGCGGATGGCGTTATGTGAATAAAGCCTTTTGGCATTCACCCTCGCGTAGAACTGGAGATAAAACGTGTGGTCTCCTTCAAGAGGAGGATCGAAAAAATAAAGACCTGCAGGTGACTCCCATAATCCGAATCGATCCACTCCGCAAAAGCTCGGACCCGAATCCGTCTTGAACTCAATACGCCAAAGATCGGTGAGGAGCCGGGCCGCCACCCACTGAACAAGCCGGATGGCCGGACGCCCTGTCACCGGACAGGCGGGTGCAGTTTGTTGAGGCGGCATTTTCCAGGGTGCCAAGGGGATTCGAGACGGGCAAGAAGGATTCCACGAAATCTGATAGATTGCAAACTCGTCCGCCATGCTTCAATTTCTGTTGACGGGGCCGCCGGGCGGTGCGTTATGTTCCATAGCCAATTGCCCGCCATGCGCGTGGGCTGGTAGAGTGCTGAACTCACGAAATCTTTTTCTCAAGCTTTCGCGGATCCGCAACAGGTGGCTCATTGCGCGAAGCCGGATCTTTGATCGCACATGGTACCTTACCGAATATCCCGAGAGCGACGCCGCGGGGTTGGATCCGATCCTGCACTATCTGCTCAGCGGCGCGGAGCGGGGTTACCGGCCCCATCTTTTATTCGATCCGGCTTGGTATATGAACGCGCGCGGACGCCGGCAGCGCGATCCAAACCCGCTCATTGATTACATAAAGTACGGCGCGCTTGAGGGCTTCGAGCCGTCTCCCTATTTTGCAACCACGTTCTATCGAAAAGCCGCTGGCGGCACCGCCGGTTTGACGCCGCTTGGACATTTCGTGACGTATGGGCTGCCGCGCGGCCTGACGCCGACGCCCCTGTTCGACAGAACATGGTATTTGGAAAACTATCCTGACGTGCGGCGCGCGGGCTTCGACCCGTTTCTCCATTTTGTGGCATCCGGAGGGAAGGACGGCCGCTCGCCCGGTCCGCTGTTCGATTCGGCATGGTACCTAATGAAGAATGCCGATGCGCGGGACGAGGGCATGGAGCCGCTGCACCATTATCTGGCGATTGGCGCTCGCGAAGGCCGCGACCCCTCCCGTTTTTTCGACACGGAATTTTATGCCGCGGTCTACGCCAGGCTGGGCGCGGCGAGCCCGACGGCGCTGGATTTTTATGCCGGGCGCGGGCGCGAAGGGTGGCACAGCACCCATAAGGTTCTTCCGCCACCCGCGTCCCCGAGCGCCCATTTCGAGGATCTTCCCTGGCAAACATCGATGCCGCTGCCCGGCGCAGGCGAGGCGCCGTTTCGTATCTTGATCGTTGATGTCGGAGAAGCCACCGGAAGGGATCCCACGCGACTGAGGCAGTTCTTAACGCCGCTTGTCGCGTTGCCGGGATTGGACGTGCATTTGGTGACCAACGCGGCCATGGAAATGATCCCAGGGGTTGCGATTCTCGACTTGTCGCGGCCGGATCTCGCTTCGTTCGACACCAGCATTGTCCTCGATCGCGTGCTGCGGGCGTTAAAATTCCGGGACCCGAAGGGACTTGTTTGCGAGGCGGCCTGCGCCGCCTTGCCGCTTGCCCGGACATGCGCGGACATCGGTCTGCCGTACCACAATCTCATGGAATCAGGGCAGCTCGCCGCCGCGGATAGGGCGGAACTTTTGGCCCGCCGCGCTGCCTACCGCCCGCCCCGTCACATGACAATTTCCGCTATCGTTCCAAACTACAATCACGCCCGTTATCTCGATGCGAGGCTCAAGTCGATTTTCGAGCAAGGATTGCGTCCGGACGAAATTATCTTTCTCGACGATGGATCGAGCGACGGCAGTTTGGAGATCGCACGGGCATGGCAGGGCAGGTCGAAAATTCCCTTCGCGATCGCTGCAAATGCGGCGAATAGCGGCTCGCCCGTTAAGCAATGGGCAAAAGGGGTCGAAAGGGCTCGCGGGGATCTCGTCTGGATCGCGGAGAGCGATGATTCGTCTTGCCCGCGCTTTCTCGAGCGCACGGCTGCCGCCTTTATAGATCCGGATGTTGTTCTCGCCTATTGCGATTCGCAAGTAATCGGAACGGACGGAGAAATCCTATCTTCCAGCTACCGATTCTATACCGATTCGCTCAGCGAAACAAAATGGCTGGCAGGATATGTCGAGAAGGGCCAGCGCGAAATCGCCGATGCTCTTGCCATCAAAAATACAATTCCCAACGTAAGCGCGGTTCTCTTCCGGCGCGACGCGCTCAACGAAAATTTGAGCGTCGCTGAGGGTCTGCGCTATTGCGGCGACTGGGCGATTTACGCCGCGTGCCTGCGCAAGGGAAAAATCGCCTTTTGTCCGCGTGCCCTTAACAAACACAGGCGGCCGCCAGGGAGTTTGACGCAAGAAGGTGAGCAGGATGCAAAAGCAGTGCGGGAAGCCATCGCCATCAAACTTTCGATTTTCGGCAACGTGCCCTGCGACGCGCGGGTCATCTGGGTGAGCCTTGCCCAAACCGTTTTCGAATATGAAATTCGATCCAATTCAGGCGGCGGCAAGCGCCCCGCATTCACAAAAAACCAAGAGCTCGCGGATTGCATCGAAAAATTGCGGTGCTTCCTTGCCGGGCAGGGGCACCAATTTCCAGGCGATACAACCGAGATCGCAGCCTATCTGCGAGGCGTCGCGGCGCAATCAGCGTCCCTTCGCGCGACAGACCTTCCCGGCTTCGTGAACGGCATTCTGCAGGAACTCAAAACCATCGCCATTCGCGGATAAGTGGCCCCAGGCATCGCTCCAAGATTTGCAAATGGGGCCAGATGATCGTCCGGCAAGCGCATGCGAAACCGATCTGGCAGACCGATTAGGCGGGCCATTCCAGCCCAACCCCCGGACACATTGAGTCGTAATTCTGGGCACGGAGACCCCGACAGAAGGGCCAGCCGGCGGCTCAATTAGCCAACAAGGTAAAACTTGCCCATTCCCGAACATCGAAACGCAACGGCCACGTGGCAAATTTGCGGGGAGAATCAGGTGAGAAGCGCCGGGATGCCGGCGGCCCGCCGCGCCGATTGTCGAAACAATTTCCCGGACCCGGCGTTTGGTGGCGCCGAAACTACGATCCGGACCGAACGGGATGAACGATGCAGCGCGTATATGGCAGCCTTTCCGGACATTATGATCTTTGGCTCGTTTTTCTTGCGGGCTTGATCTGCGTTTGCACGTGCTTGGTATCCACGAATCTTTTCGTCCGTGCCAATGACGCAGAGAGAGACCGGCCGCTTCCGTGGTTGTTCGTGGCGGCCGCGATCTTCGGCGCGGGCGTGTGGGCAACCCATTTTATTTTCGAGCTAGCGTATGAGCCGGGTTTTCCCATCAGCTACGATCCCGGTCTGACCGGGATTTCGTTCCTGGCCGTGATTGGAGCCGTCTGGCTCGGGATGTTTGTCGTGCACCGGTTTGCGGCGCCAGTTCTAGGTGGCGCCATCATCGGGGCGGGCGTCGCCGCGATGCACTATATCGGGTTGGCCGCGTTGCGGGCGCCCGCCGAGCTGCATTGGGACGGCGGCTATATTCCGGTGTCGGTCGCCATTGTCATGACGGGCACCGCCACCGCGATGCGTATCGTGGCGCGGGAACCCGCCGTGTGGGGCCGCCTAATGGCCGTGATGCTGCTCGTCCTGGGGATTGCCGGACATCATTTCGCGGCCATGGCGGCCCTTACTTTTGTGCCAGACGCACTTGTCGCGGTACCCGGCCACGCCGTCGCCGCCGCTGTTCTCGCGATAACGCTCGCCACGGTAATGGCGTTCGTCGCCGCGCTCGGCCTCCTGGGCGTGACCGCGGATAATTATTTGGCGGAGCGGCTCCGGTGCGGCGCGGACCATCTGGCGCGCGCTCAGCGGATCGCCCATACCGGCAGCATCGAACAGGACTTGCGGACCGGCATCATCACATGGTCCGCCGAAACCTACCGAATCTTCGGTCTAGATCCGAACCGGCCGCCGCCCGTGGGGGAAGCGTTCCTCGCTCTCTTCCATCCTGACGATCGCGCCGCATGCGAATCGCAGGGACCCGCCCACCAAGCCGCCGCCGCTGGCCAGTTTCACAACATGCCGTCCGACCTCCGGTTTCGCATCGTCCAGCCTGGCGGCGAGGTGCGACGGGTTCACCACGAATCCGAATTGGTTCTGGATCAAACTGGCGCGGCGGTCCACTGGATCGGGACATACAGGGATGTAACCGAGGCTTACGAGGCGGAAAAATCGCTCAAATTGGTTTTCGAAGAAAATCCGGTTCCAATGTGGCTTTTCGATCCGGAAACCCTGAAATTTTTGGCCGTGAACGACGCGGCGGCCATTCTTTACGGTTATGATAGAGAGTCGTTCTTGAAGATGTCCTTGCTCGATCTCGTGCCGCAAATGGACGGGGACGCTATCGGGCAAGCGATTCGAAGCAATCCCGGTGCGGACGGAAACCCGAGCCATCTTTGGCAACATGTAAAGGCGGATGGGACGGAAATCGACGTCCTCACATATTGGCGCCAGACCATGTTTTGCGACCGGCGCGCGCAGCTTGTCGCGATCGTGGATTTGACGGCAAAGCGGCAGGCCGAGGCCCGCATCGACCATATGGCGCATCACGATGCGCTGACCGGTTTGGCAAACCGGGTGTTGTTTAACAAGTGTCTGGAAGACGCATTGGCGCGCGTGCGCCGGGACCGGGAAAAGCTCGCTGTGCTTTATCTCGATCTCGATCAATTCAAGACCGTCAACGACGGCTTGGGTCACCCCGCAGGCGACAAGGTCTTGGTGGCGGCTGCGGAGCGTCTCCGTGCGTGCTTACGCGCCTACGACATGGTCGCTCGATTCGGCGGCGACGAATTCGCAGTCTTACAATTGGGGCTCGCCGGACCGCATGAGGCGGGCGCCTTGGCCGATCGCATTGTGACGCGCTTGAGCGAGCCTTACGATATCGACGGTCAAGAGGCCGTAATCGGAGCCAGCGCCGGCATCGCGCTTGCACCAGCCGACGGCGAGACCTCCGAGCAACTTCTGGCGAACGCCGACATGGCGCTCTATCAGGCCAAGAAGAACGGCCGGCGCACTTACTGCTTTTACCGCGACGGCATGGGTGCCGGCCTTCGCGCCAGCCACTCGCTAGGACTCGATTTGCGCAGAGCGCTCGCAGGTGGCGAATTAGAAGTCTATTATCAGCCGCTCGTCACGCTTGAGACCGGTGTCATTTCCGGCTTCGAGGCGCTGCTACGCTGGCACCATCCATTGCGCGGGACGGTGCCACCGGCGAAGTTCATACCGGTTGCCGAGGAGACCGGCTTGATTGTCCCGATCGGCGAATGGGTGCTGCGTCAAGCCTGCAGCGAGGCGGCGCGATGGCCAAATGAAATGAAAGTCGCGGTAAATCTTTCGCCGGTGCAGTTCAAGAGAGGTAATTTACCGCAGGCGGTGTTCGCGACGCTCGCGAGCGCCGGGCTGCCCGCGGCGCGGCTCGAACTCGAGATCACGGAATCCATTCTTCTGGCGGATAGCGAAACCAACCTCGCCACTTTGCGCAGCTTGCGCGCGCTCGGCGTCGGCATTGCGATGGACGATTTCGGAACCGGTTATTCCGGCCTGAGCTATCTGCGCGACTTTCCGTTCGACAAGATCAAAATCGACCGGTCCTTCATTTCCGAGATTGACGAGAGCGCGGATTGTTCGGCAATCATCCAGGCAATCATCCAGCTTGGATCGAGCCTCGGCATTCCCACGCTGGCGGAAGGCGTCGAGACGAGAAGCCAGCTCGAATGGTTGCGCCGGACGGGTTGCACCGAAATGCAGGGCTATCTGGTCAGCCGGCCAGTTCCCGCAAGCGAAATCGCGGCACTGCTGAGTCCGCGTCAGATCGCCCAGAAAGCCGACGACTATCGTCTCACCGCATAGGGCGGAGCCCTCAGCTCACTGGAACACTTCACCGATTTTGTTTTGGAAGCGAAACCAACATGCGGCTTCTCTGTTCACGGGAAATTCAGGCTAACGGTCGCAATGTGGCAATGACAAGCGCCCCAGGACTTCGCCCTGAATGGACCCCGGCGCGGCTAAGCCAAGGAGATGTTAAGATGACTACCATGTTGAGGAAGGCCGCCATAAGCACCATCGCCGCTGTGGCCCTGGCAACCGGTATTACAGCGACCGCGACGCCGTCCATGGCGGCAGGCTGGCACGGCGGTCATGGCTGGCGCGGAGGCGGCTGGCACGGCGGTCATGGGTGGTACAGAGGTGGCTGGGGTGGCGGCGGTTGGTATGGCGGCGGCTATGGCTGGGGCGCACCGGTCGCCGCGGGTGTCCTCGGCGGGCTCGCGCTCGGTGCGCTCGCAGGATCGGCCTATGCTTATGGCCCGAGCTATTATGGCACCTGCTATGTGCAAAATCGGCCGACTTATGACGGTTGGGGCAATTTTGTGGGCTATCAACCGGTCCAGGTTTGCTATTGATACTGGGCCGCTGACCCGAAGCCCCGCTTGAAGGCGGGGCTTTAACTTTTTTTCAATTTCTGTCTGAACCAACGAAACCTTTTCAGGCGGCCTGCGTTTAAGCTTCGGAGCAACGCCGCCGACCAGCCGACTTTTTTTTGAGGTTGTGCCTTGGGCGCCCAGCTCACCAGACGGGAGGGAACGGGACTCATGATCAGGTCGCGCAACACAATCGGACAACAGGCTCTCAAATATGCCATGGCGGGAATTGCGGTTTCCTGTCTTGGAGCGGCGGTATTCGCGGCCCCGATGACGATCACCCCGAAAGCGAAGGTTTTTGGTCCCGCGCAACGGACGAGCGAGACGAAAACAGTCTATGCGCCTCTCGCTAACGGTCCGGCATTTCAGCTTGGCCACGCGGCGGCAGGCGAGGAGGAGGATTGTGTCAGGGTCACCCGCATAGTCGGCCCCGACGGGCGGGTCTATGTGATGCGCGGTTTAATCTGCCAGAATTAGGTCCGGCCCGGCCTCCTTACCAGCTCTTCCAGAAATCGCTGCGTACCTGTTTCCACCGCGATATAAACGTTTGCCATTCGCGTCCTAGCCCGGCTGAAACCGTTCGCCCGGTTTCCGGGCCAAGTTGTGCTTTAGCTATGGCGCAGCGGCGATGGACGCCTAAAGACTGATCTTTTCGTCAGATTTTCCGGACGCGGCTTTTTCGTTGACGCTGCCCAATCTCCGCCTTTTGCCTGCATCGAGGGGAGGGAGAATGAACCCTGCTCCACGGACCGCGCGACTTTTCCCCATTTTTCCCTTTGTAACTGTATGATATTACATATTCTATAAGGTTCTATGCGATTTCGGCCTAGCCTCGACGGCACCTCGCGCCGCTTCAAGCAAACAGATCTATTTGCGAAAAATGGGGTATCGTCGCGAGACGTTCGGTTCTGCCTTATTTCAGCCGCGCATTTTTCCTGATATAGAGTGGCAAGGTTTTTCTCGCCAACCCAAAGTAGAGCCTTGCGTAAGCGTTCGTGAAAGGACCAGACTGGCCAGCACTCTCTAAATTGGGGGGCGTGAAGTTCCGGGAGGCCTTGTTAGAACATGGGTGTTGCTATGTGGTCCCGGTGGAATGCTGAACTTGACGTTTCGCCACGGCCCACCGCGGCCGCGGACCATTTGAACTACGGGGCGCCACCGCAATTCGCTGAAAAAGCATGAAATCTCCGGTGACGGTTCAGGGGATATTTTGCCAAGCCCGTCTAGAACGTGATCGTGGCGCTCGATTTCGAAATTAGGACCGTTCATGCTAACGATTGCCCTGGTCGATGACGACCGCAACATCCTCGATTCCGTGGCGATTGCCCTCGAAGGAGAGGGTTATCGCGTGCAGACCTATACGGATGGATCGACGGCGCTCGACGACTTGAAGAGCAATCCTCCCGATCTCGCGATTTTCGATATTAAGATGCCGCGGATGGACGGCATGGAATTGCTCCGCAAGTTTCGCCAGAAGTCCGACGTGCCGGTGATCTTTCTAACTTCAAAGGATGAGGAGATCGACGAATTGTTCGGGCTCAAAATGGGCGCCGACGATTTTATCCGCAAACCCTTCTCGCAACGGCTTCTCGTAGAGCGTGTCAAGGCCATTTTACGCCGTGCCAATCCCAAGGAACCTGGAACGCAGAAGGAATCCGAGGCGAAAATCCTCGAACGCGGTCTTCTAAAGATGGACCCGGAGCGCCATGCTTGCACCTGGAAGAATGACGCCGTGACCTTGACGGTCACCGAATTCTTGATCCTCCAAGCGCTCGCGACAAGACCCGGAATCGTCAAAAGCCGCAATGCCTTGATGGATGCGGCTTACGATGATCAGGTCTATGTCGATGACCGCACGATCGACAGCCACATCAAGCGATTGCGTAAGAAATTCAAGGCCGTCGATGATGAATTCGAAATGATCGAGACGCTTTATGGCGTGGGCTACCGCTTCAAGGAATGAAGAACCACTGCCATAAGGCAATCGGCTTAGGCACGCGGAATGAGGCGCGTTCGCCACAACCGGCACCAAAGTTCAGGGCATAATGGGAAAATGGCAGCCAGTTTCGCAGTAAGTCGAGCAAGCTTTTCGGCGGAGACCGTGGCGGCACGATCCGCCGTTATACCCGGCGTAACTGCGATACGAAGCACTGGTCCTGTATTTGATCCGAATCGGGATTGGGTCCGGTCGCCGTTTTGGGCTTAAGCATAACATGTTGCGCCTCTGGGAGGGGGATCGCCGGACAATGAGTGTCGAAGCGCGCGAGGGCTTCGAAGGAGTGCCCCGCACGGCGCGGCGCGCCAAGCGCATACGCCGGAGTGTTGGCTTGCGGCTGCGCGGGTTTGCGCGCGCCGCGGGCGCCCGTTTTGCATCCCCGCTAACCCGCCGCATCGTCGTTTTGAACTTGGGTGGGCTCGCGGCTCTCCTCATCGGCTTCCTTTATTTAAATCAGTTCCGCGAAGGATTGATCGAGGCCAAGGTGCAGAGTTTGCAGATCCAGGCCGAGATCATCGCCGCAGCGATCGCGGCATCGGCCACCGTCGAGACCGACTCGATTGCCATCGATCCCGAAAAATTGCTTCACCTTGCTCCGGGCGAGAGTTACGCGTTCGCCGACGAAACCGCGCCGTCGCTGGAATTTTCGATTAATCCAGAACGCGTCGGACCGGTCCTTCACAGGCTCGCTTCGCCGACGCGGACGCGGGCGCGAATCTACGATCGCGACGGCTATTTATTGCTCGATTCGCACTCGCTGACGAGCCGGTCCAATATCATGCGCTATGACTTGCCGCCGCCCGCGCGACAGGAGCCGTCCTCGTGGTGGACTCAGATCGGCCTTGCCTTGAAGAGGCTGACTGGCCGCTCCGGCCTGTCCCTTTACGAGGATCCGGGCGCCGGAAATGGCAAGAGCTATCCGGAAGTGGCGCGCGCGTTGAGCGGCGGCGCGCAATCGATCGTACGTGTCGATGCCCAGGGAGAAACAATTGTATTGGTCGCCGTGCCGATCCAACGTTTCCGGGCCGTGCGCGGCGCCTTGCTCCTTTCCACGCAAGGCGAAGACGTCGACAAGATCATTGCTTCGGAACGCTGGGCTATCGTCCGGATCTTTCTGGTTTCCTCGGCCATCATGTTCCTCCTTTCCGTGTTCATCGCGGGAACGATAGCTGAACCCATAAGACGCCTGGCATGGGCGGCGGAACGCGTGCGGCGAGGTACAAAGGCACGCCGAGAAATCCCTGATTTAACGGGCCGCGCAGATGAGATCGGCCATTTGTCCGGTGCGCTGCGCGATATGACCAAGGCCCTCTATGATCGCATCGAGGCGATTGAACGCTTTGCCGCCGATGTCGCGCACGAACTGAAAAACCCCCTTACATCTTTGCGCAGCGCGGTCGAGACTCTGCCGGTTGCCCGCTCACCAGACTCGCGCCAGCGGCTGTTGGCGATTATCGCGCATGACGTTCGCCGGCTCGATAGGTTGATCAGCGACATATCCGACGCATCCAGGCTTGATGCGGAAATGGCGCGCGACGACGTGGATCTGGTCGATCTTAAGCGCCTACTTGAAACCGTTGCCGCCATGGCCAATGTGGTCACCGATACCGGCGCCATCCGTGTCGAATTCTCTATCACTTCCCCGGGGCCCTTGGAGATTGGCCGCAGGCCCGCATTCCTGGTTCTCGGGCACGATTCGCGCCTTGGCCAAGTTTTCAATAATCTCATTGACAATGCGCGATCGTTTTCGACCACTGATGGAAGCGTTCGAGTGCGGTTGCGTCAGACCAAGGACCACACGTCCCACGGCTACACGCGCGACGGTTTCGAAATAATCATCGACGATGACGGCCCCGGTATTCCGGCCGATGCATTCGAACGGATATTCGAACGGTTTTATACTGACCGCCCCGGGCAGGGTTTCGGGCAAAACTCGGGCCTTGGGCTTTCCATATCGCGTCAAATAATCGAGGCCCATGGCGGGCGCATTTCGGCGCTCAACCGGATTGGTTCCCCCGGCGCTGACGGATTGACACCTGTTCTCGGCGCCCGCTTCGTTATATTTTTGCCGAAGGCACAATAAACCTTGTCCATAAAACTGGATCGACCGGAGGCTAACGCGGATAAAGTCCATCTCCATGCAAGCGCCATTGTGATTGGGGAAGCCGGCGTGCTCATTTCCGGGCCACCCGGCGCAGGAAAAAGCAGTCTGGCGCTCGCCTTGATCACGGCGGCCGGAGATGCGGGCATTTTTGCAAGGCTCGTGGGCGATGACCGAATCGGAATTGAACCCCGCGGCGGCCGCCTGATCGCCCATGGCCATCCAACGATCCTGGGAAAGATCGAACGACGCGGCTACGGAATCTTCGAAATACCGTTTTTGCCTGCGGCCGTTGTCCGGCTTGTGATCGGACTTGCCGGCGAGGATGAAGCACTGCCGCGGTATCCGGAGTGTGACCGTGATCGCATCGAGCTAGCGGGCATCAAACTCCCGTTCTTCTCTATGCGGCAAGATGCCGCGGCCGCCAGGCTTGCCCTCGCGGTCTTGGCGGATCCGCGCTGGCGGCGCAAACTTCCGTAGGCCTTATTAATGCGGTGCTGTCGTTCCTCGAACATGCCAAGCCTTTGGGTTCGAGCCGCCCTTTCCAGGCGAGCTTCACGTCATTTGACTTGCCAATTCCATTGCGCCGCACAAAATGCCATGGACATATTTTCGACACGTGCAATTCTGGGCACCAACCATAAGCCGTTTGTGGTATTGCGTTTTTGCCTTAACACAAAAACCCCTGCAATGGGCGCCGCGCGTAGCTTTTGCCGGTCCTTGATAGTAAACCCGGTTACCCAAGCGAAGCCGCCAGGCAGCGTGGCGGCGGATTTCTCCTTAAGTCCGTGGATGGTTCCTGTCTTGACGAACATTTTGCGCCGTGCCGGTCAGGCACGAAGTTCCTGATGAACCGGACCGTTCAATGATTGGAATCGTCCTCGTGACTCATGGCCAGCTCGCATCGGAATTTCGCGCCGCGTTGGAACATGTTGTCGGTCCGCAAAAGCAGCTGGAATCGGTCAGCATCGGGGCGGACGACAATATCGAACAGCGGCGCCAGGATATTGTTACCGCCGCCGCCAAGGTCGACAGCGGCGCGGGCGTGGTCGTGCTCACCGATATGTTTGGTGGTACTCCCTCAAATCTCGCGATTTCGATTATGGATAGCGCCAATATCGAAGTCATCGCGGGGGTCAATCTGCCGATGCTCATTAAGCTCGCCTCGGTACGCGAAAGCTGCAATCTCGACCAGGCGGTGATCCAGGCTCAGGATGCGGGCCGCAAATATATCTATGTTGCGAGCCGGGTATTGAGCGGTACATGATCGAGGACCGTGCCATCCCAATTGAGCCCGGCGATGATTGTCCGGATTTCGAACCGCCCGGAGATACCCTCGTCCGCACCCTTGAAATCGTTAATCGCAAGGGACTCCATGCGCGCGCGACGGCGAAACTCGTGCAATGTATCGACGGGTTCGATGCCGCTGTCACACTCAGCCGTTGCGGGGAAACCGTCGGTGGGGCCTCAATCATGGGTATTTTGACGCTTGGCGCCGGGCCGGGAATGACCATCACGGTTACCACGGCCGGCGCCCAGGCCGCGGAGGCAATGGAGGCAATCGCGGCGCTCGTGGCCAACCGCTTCGGCGAGGAAGAATAAGCGAGGCCATAATAGGCGGGCACTATTATTCAGCCCCTGCCATATTTGCGCGCAGCGACGCTGAGCCCCGGCGTGGACGAATCCAAATCCGCCGTCGAGCGGCTTGCATCCGTGGCGAGTTCCTTGCCAAGCTCCACCCCCCCATTGGTCAAAGGAATTGATGTTCCAAATGACCCTTGCAAGAAAAACTTGTGCTCGTAGAGGGCAATCAATTGGCCGAGCACGCGCGGCGAACTTTGTTTATAGAGGAAAGTGCACGACGGCCGGTTGCCTTCGAACACATTGTGTGGAGCGAGCGCCTCGATCGCCTCGGGGCTCAAGTTTTGGTCCCTTAATCTAACCTGCTGGACAATGACCGGCGTTGCGATGCAGCCGCCGCGGCGTCGCACCATCTGGACCCAAACCATGGGCCGTTACAGGCGGCCCATGGTGTTCGCTGCATCTTCGTCTTCTTAACAGCCGGCTTGTTCGAAGCTTCGACCTAAGCGCCGGGCAGGCCGGACGAGTGTCACTGATTATAGGCGCGCTCGCCGTGATCGGTAATGTCGAGGCCTTCGAGCTCGGCCTGCTTCGTTGCTCTGAGGCCAATGGTCAGGTCGACGAGCTTGTAGAGGATTGCCGAACCAATACCAGACCAGCAGAGCGTGAAGAGCACGTTTTTCGTTTGGATTATCACCTGCGGAATCATGCTGTAATCCCCCGGCGAGGCAAAGCCAGGTTTGATCGTGTAGTCGGTGAGGCCCGTGCCGCCGAGGTAGGGCGCGACGAGAATACCGGTGCCGATCGCCCCGAGGATGCCGCCGATGCAATGCACACCGAACACATCGAGGGAATCATCGTAAAACCCGGCTTTCGGTTTGACGTACGCGCAAAAGATGAAACAAACCGAACCGGCGACGATACCAAGTACGATCGATCCCATCGGCCCGGCAAAGCCGGATGCCGGCGTCACTGCGACGAGGCCCGCGACCGCGCCCGAGACCATGCCAAGCAACGAGGGCTTGCCCTTAAGCGCCCATTCCGTGAACATCCAGCCGAGAGTCGCGGCCGCCGTCGCAACCATGGTGTTCACGAAAGCGAGCGAAGCCATTCCAGTTGCCTCGAGATTCGAACCGGCGTTGAAGCCGAACCAGCCGACCCAAAGCAGCGACGAGCCGATCATCGACATCATGACCGAATGCGGCGGCTCGATATCGTGTGGATAGCCGATCCGCTTGCCGATCATCAAGCAACCAACAAAACCCGCGATTCCAGCGTTGATATGGACCACGGTGCCGCCCGCGAAATCGAGCGCTCCCATTTTGTTGAAATATCCGGCATTGTTGAGAACCGCGTCGAGATTCGCCTGCGCGGCCGCCTTGGCTGCATCGTCGGGGGCATCGGCAAGGGCCTTCGCGGCATCGCCGATCGCGTCCGGACCCGCCCAGTACCAAACGCCATGCGCGATGGGGAAATAAACGAAGGTTACCCAAAGCAGGATGAAGACGAAGACAGCCGAAAACTTCATGCGTTCGGCGAAGGAGCCGACAATCAAGGCGGGGGTAATCATGGCGAAGGTCATCTGAAACACCATATATGTGTATTCGGGAATGACCACGCCGTTGGAAAAGGTCGCCACGTTCGAATCCGGGGTTATTCCTTTGAGAAAGGCCCGGTCAAATCCGCCGACGAGATTGTTCCATTGATAGCCTTCGAGAAAGGCAAGCCCGCCTGCGGCGCCTGGCACCAATGCGTGGCTACCTTCCGTAAAGGCGAGCGAATAGCCGTAAAGGCACCAAACGACGCCAACCATCGCCACAATCGCGAACACCTGGGCGGCCAACGAGGCCGCGTTTTTCGGGCGCGCCATACCAGCGTAGAAAAGTGCGAGGCCGGGAATCGACATCATCAGGACGAGCGCCGACGAGGTCAGCATCCAGGCGTTATCGCCTTTATTAGGTACGGGGGCGGCGGTATCCGCAAAGGCTAGCCCGGCCGCACCGGCGGCCAGCAAAAGCCCTAGACCGATCGCCCGGGGAGCGATCCTTGGAAGCAAACTGTGATTCATATCCGACTCCTGCGAAGCTCAAAAAGGGGGAAGGAAGCGTTAGATGGCCTCGTTATCGTGTTCTCCGGTACGGATCCGGACCGCTTGATCGAGCGAGGTGACGAAAATTTTGCCATCACCAATCTCGCCAGTTCGAGCCGCCGAGGTGATGGCATCGATCGTCTGATTTACGAGATCGCCGGGCACGGCGACCTCGACCTTCAACTTGGGAAGAAAGCTGACCGCATATTCCGCCCCACGGTAGATTTCCGTGTGGCCCTTTTGGCGGCCGTACCCTTTGACTTCGGTCACAGTCATTCCGTGCGCGCCAAGCGCTGTCAGCGCGTCACGGACCTCGTCCAGCTTGAACGGCTTAATGATTGCAGTGACTATTTTCATGTTGCTTTCCTGCTTTCTCGACCTGGGAACTTTAGAAACGGCGTGCGAACCAGCTCGTCGCCGTAGAGCCGGGCGCGGGGCATCGCGGTCATGCTTGAGTTGCACGAAGCAAGCCGCGAGCCACTTGCCAGCTCGCGCAAATTTGCCGCCGTGAAATCAAAGTGCTGTGGGGTTTGGTCTGGGCAGCAGTAGGCCGCGAGCGCGTCTGAAACGCCATAGGAATTAAGTGTTTGCTAAATTTGGAGTTGGGGTGGCGGCCGAAATTCGTATGTCCGCGGTCTTTACCAATCACGAATTCGTGATCGGATATTCACAAGTTGAATGCTGATGATTTTAAGTATTATATCAGAAGAAACGCCTCGGTCCTGCGTTCAAATTAAAACGCCCCGGCCGGAGGGCGTGGGGCGGATAAGGCCTTCCTGGACCACCGAGGCAACAAGGCAGCCGTCATCCGTAAAGAGGAGTCCGCGCGCGAAACCGCGCGCGCCGCAGGATGTCGGGCTGTCTTGCGCGTAGAGAAGCCAAGCGTCGGCACGAAACGGCCGATGAAACCACAAGGCATGATCGAGGCTCGCGATCTGAAGACCGCTATCGAATACCGAATGACCGTGCGCGCCAAGCACAGCATCGAGAAGTGTCATGTCGGAGAGATACGCAAGAACCGCGCGATGAATAGCTGGATCGCTGGGGAGCGGCCCACTCGCGCGCAGCCATACGTATTGTTCGGGGGCGCCCGCTTCGTGCCTCATATAACGGGGCAGATCGACAGGACGGACCTCGATGGGGCGGTCTTGGGCGAACCAGCGGCGAATGGCTTCCGGCATGACCGCGCCAAAGCGCTGCAGCATTTCGAATTCGCTCGGCAGGCTTTCCGGCAACGGAACCTTGGGCATCGAAACGGCGTGTTCGAGCCCAGACTCCTCGATCTGGAACGATGCCGAGAGAGAGAAAATCGCGCGGCCGTGTTGGATTGCGTTGCAGCGCCGCGTCGTAAAACTCTTCCCGTCACGGATCCGGTCGACTTCATAGACAATTGGCACGGCCGGATCGCCCGGCAAAAGAAAATAGCCATGCAACGAATGCGGCGCGCGTCTTTCAACCGTGCGGGCCGCCGCGACGAGGGCTTGCGCGACCACAAGCCCGCCGAACACGCGTTGCCAGCCAACTTGCGGGCTGCGCCCGCGAAAAATATTTTCCTCGATCCGTTCAAGATCGAGAATAGCCAAAAGTTCTTCGACGGCATTCGACATGGCGCGCGCGACGTCCTTTCCGGAAGCCTGACGTGAGCCTTGCGGCGGCTCCAGTCAAGCCTTAACCGGTAACGCCATCTTCCGACCGCCGCTCTATCCATCCAGAGGACGCGCCTCTTCCGGAAGCATGATTGGGATGCCGTCGCGGATCGGATAGGCAAGTTTTGCCGCGCGGGAAATCAATTCCTGGTTCTGCGCGTCGTATTCGAGGGTCGTCTTGGTGCGCGGACACACCAGGATTTCCAGCAGCCGGGGATCGATCCGGGAAGGCTCGGGAGCGTCTTGCTTGCCTAACTCTTTTTCCTTACCCGCCATAGGTGCGTCCTCCTGCGTTCGCCGTTTTATGTGGAAAGTTGGGCTGGTCGAACCACCCCGTGGTTTAAGTACGCCGTCTGCGAAAAGCTATTCCCGGATTTTGGGTGATGACGATGCTGAAGCGAAGGTTTCAGCGGCAAGCCGTCACTACTCACCTTAATGTAAAGGCGTCGACGTGCTTCTTCCACGGGCGAGTTCGATTTCGGTAATTGCGACAAGTACATCTGCCCGGCCTTTCAGGTCGCGGGCTTCGAGAAGCGCCTGCTTTTCCTTGGGGCTGCACGGGCTCATCATGGACAGCGCATTGACGAGCGCCTCGTTTGGCGCGTCATGGATGCTTTTCCAGTCGATCTGGAGATGGTTAGTCTCGGCGAAGTCGCGCAAAGTGCGCAAGACGCCGTCGCGATCGACCTGGTCCTCGCCCGCGCGGGGACTGAAATCGACGGCAAACGGACTGAAATCGGCGCGGCATTGCCGGTAGGGTGTCACCGCGGCGATTTCCTCGACGATCTTGAACCGCGCGATGCCGGTTAGCGTGACGAAATAGCGCCCGTCGCCGGTTTCGGCGAGCTGGGTGATCCTCCCGGCGCAGCCGACCGAAAATAGGGCCGGCACGGCGGTCCCCGCTGCTGCCTCGGGATCGGGTTGGATCATTCCGACGATCCGCTCGCCTTTCAGGGCATCGTCGACCATGGCGAGGTAGCGCTGCTCGAAAACATTAAGAGGCAATTCGCCGCGCGGCAGCAACAAAGCGCCCGCAAGCGGGAAAATCGGCAACGCCACCGGCATTTCGTTCGGGTCGCGGTAGGCGCGGTTCATACTCATTTTCCAGTCCTCAAATTATCGCTGCATCCTCCGGCCTCGCCCAAAGCCAGAGATCGGCCCGAGACTCCCAAACTTAAGCTCGATATGCGTCGCGGACTCTTTAAATTGCGCGCACCCTATTGTTACGCTTTTTAGGCAATTGCACATAATTCAGGCACCCAGAGGCTCACGCGCCACGCCGCAGGTCCGGTATTTGCGTAAGCTTTGCCATAACGCCAATCCTTTTAAAGAGCCGCCGATCCAGCCAGATTAAGGTACATCCTATCCGTTGCCTTGCGCGATGCAAGAGTGTCACGGCGTTGAGGCGGCACTTGGGGAGAATGCCTTGCCGAAAAATTGGCTGATGGAAGACGGCGCTTTGTAAGTGCCTTTCCGGTTTCTCCGGTTGGACCGGAGGCAAGGTCTCATCCCAGGGGTCGGCATTGATTGCGAGACGGGAATTCCGCTGCGCCGCGTGCTTACGGCCAGGCTCTTCACCGGCGCCTATCATGACGCGATCGGTAACATCGCCGTGCCGCAAGTGCTGTTCGCGGTCGGCAGGGGACACCTGCGATAGAAGCGATTGAAAGCTCTTGGCGGCAATGAGCCATACGCAGGCGCGCCGGGACATCATTCTCGAGCGGCGGTGCGCGAGCAAGAGATCGGCGGGGACTGCAACGGACGCGGGCGAGCGAAAATGGCAGAACGCGCCTGGCCGTGGCCGCGCGGGCTGCCCGGCGCCCTTTCGTCCAATTGGTTCCACCATCAGGCCGGCGAAGCGGACCGCTGGATCACAGCGCGGATTTTTGCCGCCATGATCAACCTTGCCGCTGCGGTCATGGCGCTGAAATGAAGGTTAACCGGCCCGAATGAAAAATTAGGCGTCGGGGAACAAAAGCCGATTGCAATTTGCCGCCTTCGTGGGTTAACTAGCCACGCCGGACGTGATTTTATCTGGCGGCGCGAAGCGGGCTCCTTGAAAAAAAGCCTGGCCCGTGGCCGTGCGTATCGTGATGCGTATCCGGCGATGAACTAAGATACCCTGCGGAGTGCTCGGGTCCGCCGCATCTCCTGGGTCCGTAGGGTTGGCCGGCGCGCAATTGGTTATAGGAGTGGCCTCCTCGAAACGCCAATTGCCGCCGGCCACCTTCGCTCATTTCAAACCACCGCTCATTTCAAACAACGACGAGTTCTGCGGCGGTGGCAAAAGCCGCGCGCTCCTGAATGAAAGCGAAGCGCGCCTCAGGCCTGTTGCCCATCAAACGCTCGACCGAGTCAGACGTACCTTCCCGGTCCTCGGCGAGAACGACTACGCGGAGCAGGCCGCGGCTTTTTGGATCCATCGTCGTTTCTTTAAGTTGAGCCGGAAGCATTTCGCCTAACCCCTTGAAACGGCTTATTTCAACCTTGGCCTTGCCGTTGAGCGTCTTCGCGATCA
This sequence comes from Methylocella sp., assembly GCA_036560885.1. Lineage (GTDB taxonomy): Bacteria > Pseudomonadota > Alphaproteobacteria > Rhizobiales > Beijerinckiaceae > Methylocapsa. The sequence continues at coordinate 5,130 of DATBQJ010000166.1, read as the reverse complement.
ACTGGTCGCGATGCGCATCGTCGCGGGCATAGACTTGTTTGGCGCCCTGGGTCAGCCGGTAGAGCGGCGGCACCGCCAGATAAAGGTGTCCGGCCTCGACGAGTTTCGGCATCTGGCGAAAGAAAAAGGTGATGAGCAGGGAAGCGATGTGGGCGCCATCGACATCGGCGTCGGTCATGACGATGATCTTTTCGTAGCGAAGGTCTTGTTCCTTGTATTGCGCTCCAGTGCCGCACCCGAGCGCCTGGACAAGATCGTTGAGCTGCTGATTGCCCGCGAGCTTGTCGCGGGTGGCGCTGGCGACGTTGAGGATTTTGCCGCGCAACGGCAGCACCGCCTGGTTCGCGCGATCGCGCGCCTGCTTGGCGGAGCCGCCGGCGGAATCGCCTTCAACGATAAAGAGTTCCGAACCCTGCGATGAGCTATTGGCGCAATCCGCGAGTTTTCCCGGAAGCCTGAGCTTGCGTGTCGCGGTCTTGCGCGCAACATCTTTCTCGGCACGCCGACGAAGCCTCTCCTCAGCGCGCTCAATTGTCCAGTCGAGGAGCTTGCCGGCGTGCGAAGGGGAGGCGGCGAGCCAATGATCGAAGGCGTCACGCAAGGTTCCTTCGACAATCTTTGTTGCTTCATTGGTCAAAAGCCGCCCCTTGTTTTGACCCTGAAACTCCGGCTCGCGAAGGAAGACGGAAATAATCGCGGCACAGGACGCCATGACGTCGTCACCGGTCACCGCGGCCGCCTTCTTTGCCAGGCCGATCCGCTCGGCGTGATCCTTAAGGCCGCGCGCCAAGGCGGCACGAAGTCCGGCTTCATGGGTGCCGCCGTCGGGGGTGGGAATGGTGTTGCAATAGGAATGCACGAATCCGTCGTCGAAGGCGAGCCATGCCATCGCCCATTCGAGCGAGCCGTGGCCGCCGTGTTTTTCAAGCTTGCCCGCGAATATTTGGTCGGTGACGAGCTCCTTGCCCGCGATATCTTGGAGAAGGCAATCCTTGAGGCCGCCGGGAAAGCGGAAAACTGCCTCGGGCGGGATGCTGGCACCCAGCTTGAGCAATTCCGGCGCGCAATGCCACCTTATCTCGACCCCGCCGAAGAGATAGGCCTTCGCCCTGGCCATTTTGAACAAGCGCTCCGGCTTGAAATTCGCGCCCTTGCCGAAAATCCTTTCGTCGGGCTTGAACCGCACGCTCGAACCGCGCCGGTTTTGCACCTTGCCCAGCTTTTCGAGGGGCGTGACTGGTTGGCCCCGCTCGAAGACCTGTCGATAAAGAATTTGGCTCCGTGCGACTTCCACTTCGAGCCGTTCCGACAGCGCGTTGACGACCGATATGCCGACTCCGTGCAAGCCGCCCGAGGTCTGATAGGATTTCTGATCAAATTTGCCGCCCGCGTGCAACATGGTCATGACGACTTCGAGTGCCGATTTCTTCGGAAATTTCTTATGCGGATCGACCGGAAAGCCGCGCCCATTGTCAATCACGGTTAGAAAACCCGAGGGTTCGAGACGGACATCGATGAAGGAAGCGTGGCCGGCAACAGCCTCGTCCATCGCATTGTCGAGGACTTCCGCAAAAAGATGATGGAGCGCGGCTTCATCGGTGCCGCCGATATACATGCCCGGCCGCCGCCGGACCGGCTCCAGCCCCTCCAGCACCTCGATCGAGGCGGCGGTATAGCCAAGCTCTCCCGGCGTTGCGTGGCTCGTCGGGCCGCCTTTTTGCGGCGCCACGGCTTGCCGGCCTGGGCGAGCGGGCGGCTCCTTGCGCGCCGCGTTGCTGAAGAGATCGCCATTCGTCGTCATGCGCCGATTTGTCCTAGTGATTCGAGGTGATTTACGTTGGCGGCTACTTATGCCATGAACAAGGCGGGATTGGAACGGAACGAAAACATTTTCCGGTTGACGAATCCAAAATGGCGGGTGCTTGGGGCGGTTGCGCGATGAACCGTGCTTTAAGCAGCGGCGGCCCGCAGCAGCGATTTGAGCGGCGCCGATTCATCGGCGAGGCGCCCGGGGGCGATCCCCATCCGTTCGCCGACGATGCGTTTGGCGGCCATGAAATCGCCAGGGCGGTTTACCGAATCGGCGGCGATCACCCGTCCTTCCTTGAGATAAAATGCAACGAAGGAGGACGTCTCCATGCTCCCCCGGATCGCAAGCTCCTCATAGCCGTCCGAGAACCCAACCATCTGCAATTTGAGATCATATTGGTCGGACCAAAACCACGGCGCGGCGGCTTCGGGAATTGGCCCCCCAGTGATCGCGGCCGCTGCCGCGCGCGCTTGTTCGAGCGCGTTTGGAACCGATTCGAGGCGTATTTTCCGGCGCAGGAACCCATGCCGTGCGTGCATTGCGCAGTCGCCAATCGCATAAATATCGGGGTCGCTGCTTCGGCTCGCCGCATCGACGACAATGCCGTCGTCCACGTCGAGCCCGGCTTGCTCGCCAAGTTCCGTGTTGGGAACGAGACCGATGCCGATCAACACCATATCGGCGGCAAATGATTGACCGCCGGCGCATGCGACTGCGCCGACTCCGCCATCCTCGCCCCCAGCGATGAAACCGCTGACCGTGACTCCCGTGCGAATGTCAACTCCGGCATCGCGATGGACGCGTTCATAGAACGTCGAAAGATCTGGAGCGGTGACGCGCGCGAGCACGCGCGGCGCCGCTTCGAGCACGGTCACGGCAAGCCCGCGTTTAACTGCGACGGCGGCAACTTCAAGCCCGACATAGCCGCCACCTACGATGACGAGCCGCCGGGGGGCCTCCATCAGCGGCTGCAACATCTCGACATCGGAAATCGTGCGCAGATAAAAAATATTGCGTAAACCGGCGCCAGGCACTGGAAGCTCGCGGGCGCGTCCCCCGGTCGCGATCACGAGCTTATCGTAGGCAAGCGGCGCGCAGCCCTTGATCAAGAGCGTCTTCTTGCTCCGCTCGATCGCGTCGACGCGGACACCGAGCCGCATCTCCACACGGGCTTTCTCATACGCAACGGTGGCCTTGTAGATTAGCGCATCTTTGCCGATCTCGCGCGCCAGAAATGCCTTCGACAAAGGCGGGCGCATATAGGGAAAATAGTCCTCCTCGCCGATGAGGACGATGCGGCCCTCGAAGCGGTTTTGCCGCAGCAACGTCGCGGCCTCGCCGCCTGCCTGTCCACCGCCGATAATGGCAATCGTCGAAGCGGCGCCGGGCTTAGCTTGTTCCATCATCGAATCCAATTCATTTGCGCAAAATTTTGGTTAGGGGATTTCTGCTTCGGTGAAAACATGAAAATGCTCATTGGTCGTTTTGCCGCAAGTTCCTATCGATGTCCGCCGGCCATCTTAAAGGGGAGAGTTTTAGATTATGGCAACAAGAATTCTTGCTTAGTCAATTGGGTTAATAAGTGTTTTGCTTTGAAAGGCCAATCGTGATTCATGGCGTGCCATACGCGGCGCATCCTTGCGCGTGGCCTAGGCCTTAAAGCGCTTCCAGGTGAATCGCTCATTGGCTCTATATCCTTGTTCTATCTGATGAGCTTATCCAAAATTTCTGCAATTGCTTGGGATCAAATTCTGGCCTCATGAAAATCGACACAAATTTGGACAAATTGCGCGCGCCGCCACATGGAGAATCGCGCGGCCGCACCGTCTTCATTCTCTCGCTTCTCGCCGGCGCGTTATTCTTGCCGATGGGGCTACACCTGCCCTATTTCCCAGTTTGGCTCGCCGCGCGCGGATTTTCCAACAGTGAGATCGCCGCCGCTCTCGCTGCGCCGATGGTTTTGCGCGTCGTCGCAACGCCCATCGTCGCGGCGATCGCCGACAAGCGCGGAATCGCGGCGACGCTTGCCGCCTGTGCGCTCGCTACATTCGCGGGCTATTGCGGCCTTGGGTTTGTCAGAGGCTTCCTCCCAGTTTTTGTCGGCGCGGCGCTCGTCGCGACCACGCTGGGCTTAATGCCCGCGCTCTCCGACGCACTTACGCTTGCCGGGATTCGGCGCGCCGAAGTCGCCGGTCTTGGCTACATCGCCTACGGACGAATCCGGGTTTGTACATCGCTTGGCGTGTTGAGCATGATGCTCCTGTCCGGCTGGATCGTCACCTTTTTCCCAGGCGAAGAAATTATTTTTGCGCTGGCGGCCCTTGCACTTATTCCCGCTCTCATTGCAATCATTGCCGCCACGAAGCTGAAAACTCTACAGGTACATGGCGCGCCCAAGGGTGGTCTGACAGAGGACACCGCCCGCCTGCGGCTTGCCTTCGCCTTCATCGGCGCGGCGGCGCTGATTCAGGCGAGCCACGCGGAGATCTATTCGTTCGCCACCTTGCACTGGAAGCTCGCGGGCTTACCATCGGGATTCATCGGCGCCGCCTGGGCGATCGGGGTTGCTTCCGAGAGCGTGATTTTTCTGGCGACCGCGCGTTATTTCAGCGCCGGGAAAAATGCCCCTTCGTTTCTGGTTTTCGGCGGCGCCGGGGCGGTGCTCCGCTGGCTCGCGATGAGCGCCGATCCCGGACCTTTGTGGCTCATTGCCTTGCAGGCGATGCACGGATTGAGTTTCGGCGCGGCCTATGCCGGCAGCGTGCTTTCGCTTGCCGGCATCGCGCGCGACACCCACCGCGCGCGCATGCAAGGATGGCTGGCCACCGCCTCAGCCCTGAGTCTCGCAGTTTCGACCTTTGCCTGCGGCAGGCTGACGAACCTTTATGGGGAAAAAACCTATCTTTTCATGGCGGGGCTCGCCATGGCTGGCCTCGTGCTTGCGCTTTCCGCGGCGGCGCTCAAGCGGCGGATCGAGACTTGATCCGGAATGTGTGTCACCCCCATAATTCGCGCACAGGCGGGTGAACGATCGAGCCTTCATAATGAAGCCCATCCGGGCGGTCCCGCGCGAGCAGAAGGGGGCCGTCGAGATCGACGAAACGCGCGCGGGCCGCGAGCAGAAGCGCAGGCGCCATCGCGAGCGAGCTTGCTACCATGCAGCCGATCATGAGCTCGAAGCCGAGGCCTTCGGCCTGGTTAATCAGGGCCAACGCCTCGGTCAGCCCTCCCGTCTTGTCGAGCTTGACATTGATTGCGTCATAGCGCGCGCGCAGATCTTCGAGCCCGGTGCGATCGTGAACGCTCTCGTCGGCGCAAAT
>DATBQJ010000165.1:0-11653 GCA_036560885.1 Methylocella sp. | reverse complement strand
ATTCGGAACTCCACATGGTTTCGGTCGAAGAGATCGACTACATGCCTGAATTCATTGAAGAGGTGAGAGAAGAAACGGGAACCGCTGCCCGCCGTTTCCACGGCGTCATCCAACGCGCACGTGCGATGGCGGACGAAAGTCATGTGACACTGCACACCCATGTCGTGGCGGGGCACCCGGTGCGAGACATCGTGAAGCTTGCCGCCGATCTCAACGTGGATTTGCTCGTCATTGGGGCGAGAGGCCATTCGGCATTGTACGAACGCATGGTTGGGAGCCGCGCGGATCGCATCATGCAACTTGCCCAGTGCCCAGTGCTTGTCACGAAGTGACTAATCATAAGTTGACTTATTATATAGTAATTATATAGTTGCACAGGTTTTGCTGCAACGATGGCGCCTGTTGCTCGTCCTGGCGGCATTTGTTTATTTTCCGGAATGCGCATCTACGGCAACGGGTGCCCAGATGATGAGCGCCTCTAATGGATCGCTTTTGGTATCTAAGTCATTGTTTTGTCATACGATCTTATCCAAAATGTCTGCAACTTTTGGGATCATTCTCTAGCGAGTGTCATTTGGCACTCGGCGCGGGGAGGGGTGTTACCGTGAAAAGGGACAAATATCGGGGGGCAATGACGATGAGCAGGACTGCCGGCGTGGACGCCGTTGCTGCCGCTGCGAGCGGCGGAATTCTTGACCGCGAACGTATCGTCGCGAAGGCAGGGTTCAACCGGTGGCTGGTGCCGCCCGCCGCGCTCGCCATCCATTTGTGCATCGGCATGGCTTACGGATTCAGCGTTTTCTGGCTGCCATTGTCGCACGCGGTGGGGACTGCAGCCGGAGCGAAGGTGGCGGCCTGCGCGGGCGCCGCGACGACATTCTGGGACAAGACCCTGGGCACGCTCACCGCGCTGACGGCGACAAATTGCGAATGGACGCAATTCGATCTCGGCTGGACGTTCACGCTCTTTTTTGTTCTGCTCGGCTCGTCGGCCGCGACCTGGGGTGGCTGGCTCGAGCGCGCCGGGCCGCGCAAGGCGGGGGTTTACGCTGCGCTTTGCTGGTGCGGCGGCCTGATGATTTCGGCGCTCGGGGTCAGAACGCATCAGCTGTGGATGCTATGGATCGGCTCGGGCGTGATCGGCGGGATCGGTCTTGGCCTTGGCTATATCTCGCCGGTGTCGACGCTCATCAAATGGTTCCCCGACCGGCGCGGCATGGCAACCGGCATGGCGATTATGGGATTCGGCGGCGGCGCGATGATCGGCTCGCCTCTCGCCAATCTGTTGATGAACTATTTCAAGACGCCTACGTCAGTTGGCGTGTGGCAAACCTTTGTCGTCCTCGGTCTCGGCTATTTCGTCTACATGACGGCCGGCGCCTTCGGCTACCGCGTGCCGCCTGACGGATGGAGCCCGGACGGCTGGGTACCGCCTGCCATGCAAAAGGCGATGATCACAGCCAATCATGTTGCTCTGGACCACGCGCACAAGACGCCCCAGTTCTGGCTGATATGGGGAGTCCTGTGCTTCAACGTTTCGGCCGGTATCGGGATCATCGGCGCCGCATCGCCGATGTTGCAGGAGACATTCGGCGGCGAACTGTTCCGCGATCCTTCGGTCGGTTTTACGCAGTTCTCCGACGCGCAAAAGACCTTGGCCGCCGCAATCGGGGGCGGATTCGTGGGACTGTTCTCGTTGTTCAATATCGGGGGCAGGTTTTTCTGGGCGACGCTGTCCGATTCGGTCGGCCGCAAGACGACCTATTTTGTCTTCTTCATGCTCGGCGTCCTTTGTTACGCCATCGCGCCCACCCTCGCGGGACTGAAAGCGATGGCAGTTTTTGCAGCGGCGTGCTGCATTATCGCCTCGATGTACGGTGGCGGATTTGCCACCGTGCCGGCCTATCTCGCGGACATCTTTGGCACGCGGTATGTCGGCGCGATTCATGGCCGTTTGCTCACCGCCTGGTCGACAGCGGGAATCGCCGGTCCGGTGATCGTCAACTACCTGCATGACACGCGGGTGGCCGAAGGCGTCCCGCGCGATCATGTGTACGACCAGATCTTTTATGTTCTTGCCTGCCTCCTCGTCGCCGGAATCATTTGTAACGCGCTCATCAGGCCGGTCCACACCAAATGGCATATAGAGGAAGAAGCGGGCATAACTTCCGCGGCGCGCGGCCAGGCTCTTGGGGTGAAGCGCGCCTATGGTATCGGCCCCGGTGGTCTCGATGCCAAGGTGCTCGTCGCCTGGGCATTGGTCGGACTTCCGCTCGCCTGGGGTGTGTGGAAGACCCTCGAAAACGCCGCGAAAATCTTTCAATAATCAGCGCCGGATGCCAGCCGGGTTTTGGCGTGCGCGACCCACGATCACGATCGCGCCATGAGTTCGACAGCTAGACCGTAAATTCGCAACCGGATGGACTCCGGCATCGCGGCGAGGGTTTCGAGATAGACCTGCCCGGCACGGCACATTTTGGCGTCGCCGATAGGTGGATCGCTGGCCTTGCCGTCGAGCAGCGCTTCGATTTCCGGGGTATCGAGGCCTTTCGCGCGCAATGCTTTTTCGAGCACCGCGAAATCCGCCCCGGTTGGTGCCGGCCTCTCGATCCGCTTGATTTCGCCATCAAGGATCGCGTCGATGCCAGCATTTGCCATGGCAGCAACAAGACCACGATTTTGTGCCGAAAATTCAAAAAAGCCGGGGCTCTCGCCGCCATTGAGAAAATCGACGCATAGATGCGGATCCTTGGCCGCGAGCACTCGCAACATTGCAAAATGCAATTCAAAAATACGTTCCAGAGCCTGCCCACCGGCTTTGGCGGCCAGAATCCCGCGAGAAAGACGCAACGAGCGGGCAGCTTCCGCCATAAGAAGATCGGCGCTTGTAGTCTCGCCGCTTTTGCTAGAACGCTGCGCAAATGCGGCAAGAAAAGACTCGTATTCCGAAGGAAAGACGGTTCTCAGGCGGTCGAAGAAAGCCGCGTATTCTGGCGCCGTTGTAAGCTTTTCCGTGAAGGCGCGCTTGGCGGCGTCGATTTCATCAGGCGACGTCCCCGGCTCGCCCGAATGCGTGGACGCCGTTGCGAGCAAGGACGCGGACGGCGCTTCCGGGTGGAGCGCCTTCCGCAGCAGGACCGCACCGGTACCTATCCAGGCGAGGGCGGCAAGGCCCAACAGCACGAGCCGCAAAATATTCACGCGCGCGGTCTCCCATGCGGGTTACTTAAGCCAAACTCTGAGTTTGCCCAAACCGTCGGCAACCGGCAAGTCTTTCAGCAATTTGATTGTATGAGCTTTCGGAAAGGCTTTCTAAAAATGCTCGCCCGTTACGATTGGCTCTATACTGGGATAGAGCCAACGGGCATGAGAGATGTGCGACCCGCAAATCGTACCAAAAGGTTTCACGTGAAGCATTTTGGTACGATTTGAGGCCGGAAACCTTACAAGCGCACATACGTCCTTGGCCTTGAGACGAGTACTATTGGGCGGAATTTTTGTGGGATCGTGCTTTCCCGCTGCGGCGAGGGCGAAATAAAAGTCTTGCGGTCCACGTTCGGCGATGCGTTGCTTAACGACGCTTTGGGCATCGCGCATGGCAGCCTTCGTCTCGCGCAAATCGCCGTGTTGCGGGGAGATTGCGCTTCCCTTCCGGCCGCCGCGGCCAAAGTCCTTGCGTATGAAACCAGCCACCCTAGCAAACGAGCCGGACCCGGCTGGCGCGCCTTCTGCGCGCCAGCCTGACCGAAACCGATCCGGCCAAGCGCGAGGCTTTGCGCGCCGAATCCCGGGCCGCTTGGACCGGCATCGGCGCATTGGGGCTGGTGCGAGAGTATCTCGACTTCAAAATGGAGTTGAAGCCCTGACCGGCTGGGTTGGCGGCAGGAGGATCTAACGCTCTATCTATTTGCTCTAGCCGCGCATGAGCATGGCGATGAATAAACCATCGGTACCGCTCGTCAGCGGCGTGAGACGCAGTCCAAAACCAAATCGCGAAGCGAACGGCCCAAGGCCGGGCATCCGCGCTATCTCCGCCAACTCCAGCGCCGGAAGGCTCTTATAGTCTGCATGGGAGCCAAGAAACGCCGCGAGCCTATCTTCGTTTTCCTCGCGCAGAATCGAACACGTCGCATAAAGAATCCGGCCACGCGGCGATCGCCAGGGCGCCCGGTCTTATCCCGCATTTGGCGTCTGGCCACGATTGTGTGCGATATGTGGTCTGGTTTTTCTTGGCGCTTCGCTTCGGTAAACTCATGCTTGGCCACTTGGGAATAGTTATGAAATGCTCAACGCAATGTTGCACCGGCGGTGCTCTGTCCTCTCGCTTCCGGCCCCCGCGCGTGTCAGAAGCGCTCGCCCATTCTCCATGGCGCCCGTTTTCTTGTTGCCTGGCGTTTGTCTTTGCGGGATGGCCTCAAGCTTCTTGCCCCGCCACGCCTTCTTCCTAACGAGAAAATGCGTAGCCGGGTCAAATTCGTATATTGGCCCCAATATCCCGTCAGAGACAAAGGTAAAGACTTTGTTATCTAATAAACTGTCCATAGCGGCCGTTTTATCTGCCGTAATGATCCTGTCACTGGCATCGGTGACGAAAGCCGCCGCCGCTGATTCCATCCCGCCCGCCATGCCGCGCGGCTTCTCCGCAACGGTCTCAACCTCGCTAATTACCCCGGCGTGGATTAACATCAGCGGCAAATTCGACGTCACGCGTTACAAGATCTTCCGCGCCGGCACTAGCGCATTTAGCGGCTACTCCGGCACCGGCCGCGCAGCGAGCACCAGGGACACCCATGCCGTCTCCGCATATGACGCGGCCGATAACACTTCAATCCAATCAGGCAGCGGGATAACGGCAACGTCGCCCGAGAAGACGATAGGTACTCCAACGATTGGCGCTCACGCGCTCGCGTTTTACTCGTGTAGTGGTCACGTTGCGTGGCTTTGGCGGACGCTCAAATCAGGCGGCATTTCGACGCCATCAATGATCACCCAGGCTTCCGGCAGCACGCTATTGACGTGGGTTGGCAGGGGAAACGTACACGCGTTCACATCGTCAACGTTTCCGATGGACAACAAAGCCAACACATCCAGCATGATCGGATCCGTTCATGATTTTTCGCCGTTGTGGCCGAATTCCGGCGAAGCATTGTACGCCTCCCGCTCCGCTGCAGGCGGTAGCGGGCATATCGTCACCGCGCCCATGCCTAAACCAGATGAGATCACGCTTGCGGCCGTCGAGGTAAAAAACGGCGGTGTGATTCAGGACGCCCAATGGAACAGCGTAACCGCCCCTCCTCTAACTAGCTTAAGTGTCACAACCACGGGTCCGGCCACTTTGGTCGCCATTTGGGTAGGCGATTCTAGCGCTGCCTCCGTGACAGCGTCTCCAAACAACGGGTTTACCGTTATCGATTCGCAAGTGCTCGCCGAATGTTCCGTTGAAGCCTTTGTTGCAACAAAAGACGTCTCCACTGCAGGCACCTTCAATGTGACCTGGACGGCGACGCCTGCGCAGGGCGCGCACCTTTGGCTCGTGGCCGTGCAAAATCATAGTTAGATGCTGTCGAACTTTTACGTTTCCTGCTCGCTTGAAACAATCGTGCGCTAACTACGCGTGAGCATGGCGATGAAGAAACCATCGGTACCGCTCGTCAGTGGCGTGAGTCGCAGACCAAAACCAAATCGCGAAGCGAACGGCCCAAGGCCAGGCATCCCTGCTATCTCCGTCAGCTCCAACGCCGGAAGGCTCTTATAGTCTGCATGGGAGCCAAGAAACGCCGCGAGCCTGTCTTCGTTCTCCTCGCGCAGAACCGAACACGTCGCGTAAAGAATCCGGCCACGTGGCTTGACGAAACGCGCGGCCTCCTCCAGTGCCCGGTCCTGCTCCGCGATTCGGATCGCCAGAGCGCCGGTTCTTATCCGCCATTTGGCGTCTGGGCTGCGCCTCCAGGTGCCAGTGCCGGTACACGGCGCATCGACAAAAACAAGATCGCAGCGCCCCTCGAGAGAGCCGAGCACATCGTTTTTCCCGCGCGGCGCATGGACCTGAACGTTGCGCACGCCGGCACGTTCGAGTCTGGCGATGCTCCGCATGAGTCTAGCCCCATCGCGGTCGGTCGCGTGGATCTGACCTTTGTTTTGCATCGACGCGGCAAGCGCCAGGGTTTTGCCGCCTGCGCCCGCGCAAAGGTCGAGCACCTGTTCGCCCGGTTTTGCAAGGGCAAGAATGGCAGCGAGCTGCGAGCCTTCGTCCTGAATTTCGGCGAGGCCTTTGATGTAGGCGGGCTCGGCCGCAAGCGCCGGGCCGCGCCCATCCGCCGTCAGCGGCAAACGCAACCCCGAAGGGGAATACGGCGTTGGCGCTGCGTGCAGATGCGCGAGACTCGCGCACACCTTCTCGCGCGTCGTTTTTAATGTGTTGACCCGAAGATCGACAGCTGCTCGCGTGGCCAGCGCGCTCATCTCGGCGACGACGGCCGGTCCAAAGACCGCGGCCAAGGAGGGCTCCAGCCACGCGGGAAAATCGCCCGCGACAAAACTTGGCGCTTCGGTGAGATCGGCGGCAGCGAGACGTTCCATTTCTCCATTATTGAGCGGCGGCGGCGTATGCGCCTCGCCCGAACAGAGCGCCGCCAGCGCGCCAGCGCTCATACCCCGCAGTTGACGCAAGGCGCCAAGCACACTTGCGCGGGGCGTTTCGTCACCCATGATAAACGCGGAGGAGGCGCGCTTGCGCTGTGCGTCGAACACAAGCGAGGCAATCGCGGCACGGTCTTTCGCGCCTGCGAACCGGTGGGAGAGACCCCATTCCTTTAGCGCATCGGCGGCCGGCCTTTTGCGGGCTTCAATTTCTTCCACAACTTCGATCGCCGCCGCGATACGAGCGCCAGGGGTCATTGGAAACGAGCTATCATGGCGCGCCAATCAAGGGCCGGTAAGAGCATAGACAGCGAAAAGCCGCCGCATCAAAAACAAGACTATGGCGCCAGCAATTAATTCAGAGGGTGACGACAGAACCAGTACTTTACCGGCTTGTCACGCACTTCTTCACCTGATCTTTCCGGGTTTTTCCGCCCAGCCTTGACGTCGCCCGGACCCTAGCCTAAGAGACATCCTGTCCCATCCCGTGCAATGGAAGACTCGCCCGCCGGCCTTTGCGGCCTGACCGGATGCGAGGCGTCTGACTTGCCGGAATATAGCGAGGAATAGCGAATGTCCCGCCGTTGCGAATTGACCGGCAAGGCTGTGCAGACCGGAAATCTGGTCAGCCATTCGAACCACAAAACACGGACACGGTTTTTGCCGAACCTCTGCAATGTGACGTTGATATCCGATGTGTTGCAGCGCAAAGTCCGTCTGCGCGTGAGCGCCTCGGCCCTGCGCACAGTCGAACATCGCGGCGGCCTCGATGCTTTTTTGGTGAGAGCGGGCGATGCCGCGCTTTCGCGCGGCGCGCTTTCGATCAAGCGCGAGGTCGTCAAAAAACTGGCGGCGGGCGGCGAGACCCTAAGCAATCCAACCTGAAGCCGTCAGGGTCCGGGCGGCGCGGACCGGCGATTTTCACTCGGGCCAATGTCGTCGTTGTTCAGGATAGGGCGGGTCACACCTGCCGGTCTGGGCCGCCTGGCGGGCCAGCATCAGTCTTGCCAGCGGCATCGCCAGCGCCGTGCTGACCACCGCCATCAAAATCAGCGCCGCGAAGACGTTGGCAGAAATTATCCCGGCATCCAAGAGGATCGTCAGCACGATCAATTCCATCAGGCCCTTGGTTTGCAAAAGTGCGCCAAGTGCCAGGGCGAATGGCCACGGCGCGCCGGCAAGGCGGGCAGCCACCGCGGTTCCGCCAACAACGCCCGCCACAGCCGCCGCCGTGGCTATGAAAAAAACTTCCAGAAAGGCGGGTGAGCCGGGGTCGATCAGGGTGCGCAGCCCGGTCAAGGCAAAAAAGAAGGGCATCAACAGCGTCACCGTCAGCACCTGCAGCCGGTCGAGAATCGGCTTGCGCAAATGCGCTGGCATCACGGCGCCGGTCACGAAGGCGCCGATGATGTAATGTAATCCCATGATCTCGGTGGACAGGGCGGAGGCGATGGTCATGGCGGCCACCACCGCGAGCGCCCCCTCGCCGGCTATTCCATCATGCATTCTAGCAGCCACCATGCGACCGAGGAGTGGCCGCGCCACCTTTGCCATGAAGACCAAATAGAGTGGGATCAATAGGAAAGTGGCAAGACCAGCCGGTCCTCCCGCTGCCGGCCCCGCCCGAGCCGCCAAAAGAACGCTCAGAAGGATCCATAGAGCAACGTCGTTGATCCCGGCGATCCCAAGCGCGAGATGGCCAATCCGGCTGCCCAACAAATCCATTTCGCGTAGGACCGCCCCGAGGACCGGAAGCGCCGTCATGCCGATACAAATCCCGACCGCGACCGCAAACTCGGTTGAGCTGATCCCCGGCGGGAGCTCGCCGGGATGGCGGGCGAGAACCCAGAACCCGGCGAGACAGCCTGTGGCGGCCGGAATCATAACATTCGCGGCAGCCACCGCGGTGAACATCCGCCCGTTGCCGCGCAAGATGCCGGGTTCCAAATGCAGGCCGGTAATCAGGCCGAAAATCAGAACCGCGATCGAGGCGATACCGGAAAGGGAGGCCAGGGAGGCCGGATTGATGAAGGTCTGAAACAAGCCGGGAGCCAGGCGGCCAAACACCGTTGGCCCAAGGGCGATGCCCACCAGGATCTGAACGACGACCAGCGGCACCAGCCCCTTCAACCCAGAAAAGCGCAACACCGCCACCGGAAGCACGACGACGGCAAGCGCCAGCACGAGAAAGATCAGGCTGGGGGTCATGGCACTTCGCTGTTCACTATGCCTTGATGGTCAAGCTGCGCTCAGAACGCGCCGTGGCGCATCAGGACGCGCTTCAGGGTCAGCAGGAGAATTTTCAGGTCGAGCCAAACGCTCCTGGTGCGGACATAAGCGAGGTCATAGGCCAGCGTCTCGTCCCAATTCAAAAGCCCGCGGCCGTTGATCTGCGCCAAGCCGGTGATCCCCGGCTTGCAGGCGAATTTGTACATGTCTTCCGGGGTATAATATTGCAACACCTCGGGCGCCTCCGGCCGCGGCCCAACCAGCCGCAAATCGCCCACCAGCACCGACCACAAATTCGGCAGCTCGTCCACCGAGGTCATCCGCAAAATCCGGCCGACCCTGGTCACCCGGGGATCGCGCTGGATCGTCGGATACTGACGGCGAAACTCGTCGGGCGTATATTTGTAAGCGTAGAATTGGGGAAATTTTGTCCGCGCATCGGCGTGCATCGTGCGCAACTTCGCCAAGGTGAAGTAGCTCGGCACATAATACAAACGATCCGCCTCGAAGCCGCCCGGCGGCGGCAGCAAATCCGTCCGGCCCTTGAGATCGCGGCCGCGCATGGCAACTGAACGGCCCGGGCGCTTATGAAAAAACAGCACCGGCCCGGGCGAGTCGCACCGGATCGCCACTGCCGCGAGCAGTACCAGGGGCAGCCCGGCCAGCAGCCCGATCAACGCGGCCAGGATCTCGAAGCCGCGATAGGCCGCCTCCGCCAGCCAGGGGGACGCCGCCGGAGCGTCGCTCACCGGCACGGCGTGCAGCCGGCCAAGGCTTCGCGCGGCCCCGGCAACCGGCGGCGCCGGCTTCTGGTCAACCGCGAGGCTGGCGCCGGCGAGGGCATTCGGAGGAGGGTTCATCGGCGGCTTTCCCTCAAGGATTAGGTGTAAAAATCTAGATTTGATCCATCGATCACTGTCAGAATTCACTATTCAGATTTCACCATTCATCTCACGGCGAGCATTATCGGCGAGACGGCCTCGATCCGCTCGTCACCCCCGGGTCTAGCCCGAGGGTCGCCGCCGTGAGAGGAATGCCGCGCGGCGATTTCCCGCGCCGGCTGAAATCTCAAGTCCAGTTTAAATTCTAATTATTGCCGCCATTCCGCCAGCGAGGCCGACCATTTGTTGAAATACGCCCGGCTGAGATCGGATAGCGGCAGCCCAATCGGCAGCCGCGAATTGCCGTATTTGGAGAACTCCAGATAGCGCTTGATCGTCTGGAGATCCTCCTCCGAGGTCAGCGAAAGACCCTCGTTGACGAAATGGAAGATCATCCCCTTCTTGAGCGCCAATTCGAGCATCCGGTCGCGGTCCGCCGTGTCTTCCGGCAGGGCAAAGATGCTGTACATGATGACGTTGACGTTGCGGTGCTCGACGATATGCCACAAGGTCGGCAGATGCAGCATGTCCTCGAGATCGAACAGCTCGAGATCGGCGGTGAGGCCGTGCTTCTTGCTGTAATCCAACAGCATGTAGCGCTGCAAATGCACCGGGATCGGATAGGTCGCGGAGGTGTTGTTGGCGACGTAGAAAATGTTGTTCTTGCCGTTGTTGAACGACACTTCCCGGGGCGGCTTTTGCGCCAGCAATTCTTCCTCTTCTTCGGTCTCGGGGATCAAGTGAGAATAGCCGGCCGGGATCTTCCGCCCGAGCAGATCGCCATACATGCCCTCGGCGAGCCGGAAATCCATGCTGACCCGCGTCTTGCCGGTGGTGTTGGGCCGTCCGGAGCCGTGGATGTTTTCCTGCGTGAAGGCGCAGAAACTGCCGGGCTTCGCCTTGATCTGGTGGCTCTCCTTGCCGAAGAGTTCCGTCATCTCTTCCATGCTGAGCCGGTTGTCGATCGCGTATTTGATCAGCTCGCGGGATTTTTTAATGCCGATGATCTGCATCGACCGGCTGCGGTCCTCGTCCGCGGTCACGTCGACGAAGGGCAGCCACAGGCTGCGGGAGGCGATGCCGTGGCCGTAGAGCAAGCCGGTGTGGAACGGGAAGAACAAGTCCGGCGTGGTCGGCAGCATGATCCGCACGTTCATGTAGCGCTGCACCGCGACCGGCGTCCGCAATTTGCCCTGCGGGATCACGACTTCGCGGACGAAGCGGTTCACCATCCGCTGGAATTCCGGCAAATTGGTATCGGCGCAGAGCTGCTTGGTGACCTTGAAGACTTCCGGCTGCGGCACCGCCTTATGCAAATAGTCGAGTTCGTCGAGCTTATATCCCATCATCCGAACCCGGTTCAGGATCCATTCGTTGAACGGGAACTCCTCGTTCGGATAGGTCATGATTTGCGCATCCCACTCATGTGTCAGGCTGCGCTCTAGCTCTGCGTCAATGTCATTTGCTTGAATGGGATTAAACGGCATCTCTGCCGTGGCCATTTGAACCGTCATTTCAAAGTTCCTTCTGCTTACACATTGTTTCATGCGGCTTCTGGCAAATTGCATGCCGAATGCCGCCGCTTATGCTGTTCGAGGCCGCCGCTGGACGCCTTTTGCGGGCCACTCATCTTTTTGCGCGCCACTCATCGCGCAAGGTGGCCCCACGGAGACCCGGGCACCAAACGTCGCGCCCAAGATCGATTTCGACTTTCCCCGTCTTTCGCGACAGCGGTGTGACCGCCGGACGCAATTTAACCGGGGGCTTATGCAATGTAAATAGCCGCGACGCAATTCTGCCACGATTAGCTAACAGTTTGCAACTAGCAAAAATATTTATTTGTCATTTGACTTATATCACCTCTCACGGCCCGGCGCAACCCGATGTGGCGCTTGTCGCGCCGC